>JALHNF010000001.1 GCA_022843645.1 Minisyncoccota bacterium
CAAAGATGCTTCTTTAATTATTAAAAATTAGAAAGAAACAGATTTCCACCATTAGGTACAGATAAAATAAGAGTTACTGGAAGTAAAAAGTGACTCCAGTTTTAAATATGATCAATTTAAGAAAAATAAATTCAAATTACGAATCAGATCCAAATATTGCTGATCCAGAAATTAAGCTAGACGAGGATAATATCACTCTTTTCTTTGCACTAAATTATTTTATCTTTAAGTTCAAAGAAGGATCAGTTGGGAGTATTTTTTTTAAAAAAGTCCGTTGTTATAGAATAGGGAAACCAAATGATGAAGGTTTTTTTCTAAATGAGCATGAACTATGGAATAAAGATAACTTTCCAGAAGGCATAGTTTGGAATCATTTTTATGAAGCTGAAAATGTACCCAAAGAACATTTTGATTCTTTTAGACAGGTAGCCGATTTCGAAAAAGCAGAAGTTCTACATCACTACGTCTTTTTCATGAAAGAAGCAACATTTGAATGCTTGGCAGAATCTTTTGAAGAAAAATTCATAAATTAAAATGATTAAGACTTTTATAAAAAAAATAGACACTATACATGCAAACAAAATCAGAAAAGTTGCTAGTCCCAATTGATTTCAATAGTTTGTCAAACATAGAGGAAAGTGTTCTTAAGTTGAGCGATTATTATATGACCTATGGGTTTTATAATGAAAATTATAAACCAAGAGAAAATATGGAGGTTACTTTCTATGACAGATCGTGGGGAATTGATAACTCTGATGAAATAATGTGCCTTGATGCTATTTTAAAGCCAGAAAAACATAAACTCGGTAAATGGACTGCCCACTTTAATGGTAAAATTTACACACAAGCAAAAATGCCTCAGAGATATTTTAATCCTTATGTAGGCGCTATTACAGATCGTTTGTTCAAAATTAAAAACATTTTTTTAAAACCAAATTTTGAAACAGATAAACTCCAAGGGGTGTCTGTTTTTGTTTTTCCTCCAGGTACAAATTATCCTAATTTTGCAAAAGTAATAGGGATGAATGTTAAAGAATTATCTGAATTTTTTATGTTTAAAGATGTGGCTAAGGTTTGAAAAATAATTATGAAAAAAAATAAAATATTTGTAACTTTTTCTATCGTAGTTGGTATACTTTTATCGATATACAGTTATCAAGTTATTGTTTCTAATAAAAATACAGACAATATATATGAATGCAATGTGGACTTAGCAATGAAAAATATTTCTCAAATGAGGCTAAAACAAAAAGATTATAGTTTTATTGAGTTAAATATTCCAGAAATTGCCACTGAAGGAGCTAGTGCAAAGATTTTTTATGATAGAGAAACAAAAGAATTAAAAATGATAGATGTCATAAGTTTTGTGTCTCTGGCAAAATATTCAAGTACCTATTATATTCAAGATAATAAAGTTTTCTATATAAATTCAGTTATAGATGAATGGGATCCGACAAAGTTGTATGGCTCTACAGGAGAGCTAACTGTTATGGAGGGTGAGTATGTTATTGCCACCAGCACGAGGGAAGGTTACTTGATAAAAGATGAAAAACTGTGTGAGTATTTTGCAGAAAAATCGAGAAAGAAGTCAATCGCTGTATCCGAAGCTAACCCAGAGAAAGATGCAAAAGAATTACTTGACACCTTTCGATTTATACAAGAAAAAATAAAATATAATAATTAATATGATCGCAAAAGAAATAAGAAGAGGAGTGCTACTGACAGGCGCACTGATGGCCCCTGTTTTTATCCTCATGTATTTAGTGAGTACTCTTGATTTACAAAATATTATCCATCTTACTTCTACATTAGATGCTGTTGTTTCGACTACCTTTTTGATCCTCCTGGTTTTTTCTTACGTTATCCCTATTGTTTATTTGATAAGTAAAAAACTGGTGGGCAGTGGGCGGCTCCGTAATAGGAGGATTGATTATAGTTTTTTTACTGTTTAGTATTCTGCTACATATGTCTTGTGCACAAGGAGCATGTTTTTAGGTAAAAATATATCTATATTCCAGGAGGTAATAGAGGACTCCCTGTCAATTCATTTAGACAGAATCTAAGGACTATTATTAGTAACGTAAAAAATTCTGCCACTAAAAGCAAAGAATAAATATGACTAACTTTTTAAGAGTATTTTTGTCAATCTATTTTGCCTTTTTATTAATTTTATTTCCAATTACTCTTTATAAAATACTACAGGGTCATACGATACTGGGAACAGTAAATGAGGTTGTTGAGGGTTGGATACTGATTCATTTTTTTTGGATAGCTCCCGCGGTAATAGCAACTGCCTTGGTAAACATTGTAAGTTACCGAAATTACAAAAAAGTCTTTTTAATAAGTTTATTAATACAAGCTGTATTATTTTACTTTCTTTTTTAAAAAAATGAGATAATACCCACATGTCCACCTTTGACCCTTTTGACAAGAAAACAGCGAGCGTACAAGCTGCACGTGATAGAGAAGCTGCAGAGCGTGCGCGTACTATGCAGAAAGAAGTCGAAGCACGTCGTAAGAAGCAGCTTCTTCAAACTGATATTGCAAGATTACAGCAGGAAATTCTCCGCCGAAGTCAAGAAAGTAAAACACTTGCTATTGATCTCGAAAAAACAGAACGCGATATAGAACAAAAGAAAGAATCTATACGTACTATCGAGCAGTCTATCCAAGTGATCGAAAAAAAAGTTCCCGAGGAAAACACGAGGCTAAAACTCGGCATGCAGGTCCTGCAGAGGATCAGTGATACACTGAAATCAATAAAAACGAGGCTTAGCACACTCTCCTCACAAGAAAAAAAAGAAGAAGAGTCTGTTCACAACAGAAGAGCCCTTGTTGCAACAACGCAGCAAAAAAAGGCTGTTCTAGAAAACGAGCTGGCAAACCTGAATGCACAGCTGGCAAAACTCAAATCAGATATTGATAAAGAAAAGCGAGACTTGGTTCAAAAACAAACAGCTACTATACAGGTCGAGCGTGAGCAAGATCTCATTGAGCAAAAGATAGAAACATCGAATGCAAAAATACGGGACTTAGAGCGACAGTTGCAGGAAGAAAAAGCATTACACACGGCGCATACTCAAGAAAAAGCAAGAGTTGATGGAGAATATACGAAGCATGCTCGCGAAGTCCAAATCCTTCTACAGAGCACCCAAGGAAAGGATGCGGAGATATATCGAGTCACGCAAGACGTCGATAGAGTACGGCGTGATTTTGATTTGCAAAAAGATACGTTATTACGACTTGAGACAGCATTGGCGCAAGAGGAAAGCTCGGAGAAACGAGATGAATCTGAGCTTGCCCGGATGGCACAAGAGAAACAAAAACTAGAACAAGAAGAAAAAGAAAAGAGGGGAGAAGTTGAGCATGTTCGTGAAGAATACGAAACAGATACAAATGCATTACGAGCACTACAGTCCAAAAAGCTCGACGCACTTTCTCATATTTCTAATCAATCCTCAGTACTTCAGCAAAGGCAACAAAGATTACGTGTTTTAGATGCTGAACTCAAGAAATTTGAAGCTGAGCTGAAGCAAAAAGAACAAGAAGCGAGACAAATGCGGTTTTAGATTAGTCTAGGCTTTTATTGTATATCTTTCTAACTACAAAAAACCACTCTTTTGTAGAGTGGTTTTTTGTTTAACTTTCCGCGAGTATTTAATTATTGTGTTGTGCGGAAAGATGAAGGAGATGTGATGCTTACATTTTTTGACGAGTCAAATACGACAACTAAATAAAAGTATGTAGTATTTGGATTCAGGTTGTTGATATTTACTGTATGAGTAGCTCGAGAAATTCCGTCATATTGAGCAAGGGTACCGCTCACTACCGGCTCGCCCGAGAACACACCTGTTGAGTCGAATGTATTGCTTACTTGTAGGGGTGATGTACTATAGTACACTTTTCCCATAGAAGACTCACTTGCTGTCCATGTAATAGATGCTCCATCGTTATCCGTCCTCACGTTTACACTTTTGATAAGAGGGGCGTCAATATCAGTAGGATTTGTACTCACACCTCCTCCTAATTTTGCGTTAATCGCTGTGCGTGTCATTGGGCCAACACGTCCATATCCTGTTGTGCTAGGTGTTCCGCTAGATACTATCCCTTGTGTTGCTTGAAATCTTTTGACTCCAGCCTGGGTGAGAGATCCAAAATACCCAGTTATCATCCGAGAAGGATATATAGCTTGATCTGTTGCAAGATATGTTTGAAGTTCTGTAACCTCTGAGCCGCGGTCACCAAAATCTAGGTCATTATTGATAATGGCAAATGCGCCCTGACTTCCTAAAACTGAAAAGAGGAGTGCAGGCGCTAGTACCTTGCCTAGAACCTCTTGTATGTATGTTGTTTTCATGTGTTTGTTGATTATTGTAGAGGTGGAGGTTTGTATAGTCGACATTATTCTACGCTTTAGTCTCGTCTCTATAGTATAAGCCGAGGCAGACGGGTTATTATTACAAGCCATCGTGCTGGTATGGGTGCATGCGGTACTGTGCTATTCTTATGTATGTAGCTACTACTCTCTCCTTCGGTGTTATCTGGTGATTTGCAACGTGCATGCTTATTATTTTTTCTATCTAGGCAAGAGGGTCAACCTTTCTATGACTATATCAAATCAAACAAAACAACAAGAACAGTTTTTAACTAAGGCGCACCATGACTATGAGAAGGGTATGAATACCTACACCTTTTTCAAGGTTCACAATCATGCAATGAGTCGTGATTTGGTTCAGGATACTTTTATAAAAACATGGGCATATATTACGAAAGGTGGAAATATAGAGACAGTGAAGCCATTTTTGTATCACATCCTGAATCATCTTATTATTGATGAGTATCGAAAAAAGAAAGTAGTATCTCTTGATGTGCTTATTGAAAATGGTTTTCAAAAGAGCTCAGACCAACACAAAAGAGTTGTTGACATACTTGACGGTAGGATAGCGATTTTACTCATTGGCGATCTCTCAAAAAAATATGCAAAAGTTATGCATATGCGGTATGCCCAAGATCTTTCTGTGCAAGAAATATCTCACATTACTCGACAGTCAAAAAATGCTGTTACTGTGCGGCTGTCTCGTGGCCTTGTGCAACTGAGGGCTTTATATAATCACAAGTAAAAGAAGAGGCGGAAAGACCTCTTTTTTGTTTACGTTTTTGGGTGGACCCTAGGAGATTCGAACTCCTCACCTCTGGAGTGCAAAACCAGTGCTCTACCAAATGAGCTAAGGGCCCAGTATGTGGTTGTTTAATTTACTACTTCTATTGCGTCATGTGGTTTTGCAAAACCAGTGACTTTTAAAATCTTGGTACCCTCGTGCCAAATGAGCTAAGGGTCCGTTTATTTTTTACTGGAGCCTCGCGGTACGCAAGACCCAATGGAAAATAGTATACACGAAGATATCTTTTTTGGAAGAGGGCAGAAAGTACGTTATAGTATGGGCATATATGCGTGTCTTTCTCCTTGTATTTGCTGGGGTAATTCTCGGTGCTGTGGGGCTCTATTTTGTGGAGCGCTACTTTACGTTTCGTACTATTGCTCAAAACATAGAAGAGTATGTCCCAAGTCCCCTTGGTAAACAAGTAGCACACAACGAGTATTCAGAAGACTTTTTATTACAAAAAATTGAAGAATTCAAGCGTTCCGGAGAAAAATTTGTATTAGCGGATCTCTCAGAGATGCGCCTGGACGTCTACGAAGGGGGACTTGCGACACTCTCGTTTCCTATCCAGGCAAAGGGAAGAGAGGGTTCCTGGTGGGAAACTCCAGCCGGCCTCTATAGTGTCAAGTCAAAAGCCGAAAACCATCTTTCGTCAATTGGAAACGTGTACATGCCGTGGAGCATGCAGTTTCAAGGCAACTTTTTTATTCACGGACTACCGTATTACCCCGATGGCACCCCAGTAAGCACAAGCTATTCTGGTGGGTGCATTCGCCTTGCCACAGAAGATGCCGAGAAAGTATTTCGATATGTTAAAAATGGTACACCGCTTATTGTGTTTGAGAATACAAAAAGTGAATCGCCTGTACGTAACTACACTTTTGGGCCAAGTATACTGAGCGCAGGAACATTTCTTGTGGCAGATTTAAAAACAGGTTTTACATTTGGCTCACAAAAAACAAAAGAGCCCATCTCACCTTCTTTTGCGGCACAGCTTCTGCTTGCAGTTATTTCTGCTGAATACATGGACATTGAGAGAAACATCATGGTCGACCCAAGTGACTTGGTAGAGACACGCATTCCAAGGCTAAAGCCTGCCACAAAACACATGGTATACGACTACCTGTATCTGGTGTTGCAAGAAGGCTCATACGAGGCAAGTAACGTTTTGGCTCGGGCTCTTGGCACCATGCGCACAATCGACCTACTCGGCCAAAAAGCAAAAGCCATCGGCATGAAGGATACAACATTCAATATGTCAGAGACAAAAACTCTCTCTCTTGTTACAAACGCCGAAGACATTTACCAACTCCTTCGGTATATGTATTTCAATAGAAAGTTTTTGCTCACTATCAGCGCAAACACTGCCGAGACGCACATCTACGGCACGCCTTCTTTCAAGAATTTAGAAAACAATAATTTGTTTGTTGGGGACCCTTCTTTTGTGGGAGGGAGCGTGACAAAAAATGGCACTAAGGCAAGCGGGGCATTTATTTTTGAGATTCCTTTTGGCGATACAAAAGAGCCGATTGCCATTATTGTTACTGACTCAGAAAATATTGTAAATGATGTCACGGCTATCCGTGCCTTTGTGCAGACGAGTTTTAAAAAATAAAAAACATGGCGCACATACTATCTGGTAGAGAAATAGCAGACGCGTATGAAGTATCTCAGAAAGAAAAAGTTGCTTCTCTGGTTCGAAGAGGAGTCATACCAACGCTTGCGATTATAAAAGCAAGTAGTTCTCTCGTGATCGATACGTATATTGCAGTAAAGAAAACCTACGCAGAGAAGATAGGGTGTAGGGCGCTTGAGTATGTTGCATACGAAGAGGGTGAATTATTGGCATGTATTTCTAAGCTTAATCAAGATGATGCAGTGCACGGTATTATCGTACAACTTCCTCTGATAGAAGGTATTGATGTCGAAAGAGTTCTGTCTTCTATCTCGATACAAAAAGACGTCGACGGATTGCACCAAATGACTTCCTTTGTGCCGCCAACAGTACAGGCGATTTTAAAGTTAATGGATGTGTATGTTCCAAAGTTGAAAGAACAAAAAGTTGCAATTGTGGGAAGTGGTAAGTTGGTTGGAAAACCACTTAGGCTTGCCTTAGAAAAAAGGGGTGTAGATTCATGGGTATTCAAAAAAGGGGATTCACTTGAGTCTCTCAAAGAATACCGTGTGATTGTATCGGCAACAGGTGTACCAAGCCTTCTTACAAAAGAGCATTTTGGAGATGGCGCATATATTTTTGACGCAGGTACCGCAGAACAAGAAGGTTCTGTGAAAGGAGATGTTAAGGAAACCGTATACGAAGATGAAAATGTACATATAACCCCTAAAAAAGGTGGTATCGGAATGCTCACTGTTCGATTTCTATTTGAAAACATGATACATGCCTGCCAAAAACATTTTGAATCTTAGTGTATTTTTCGTATACTAAAAGCATCATGTTCCAAAGGTTTCTTTTGGCTACACTCATCATCTCAATGACAAGTATTGGGATTGTGGGCGCTGCAACATACTACGGGAAAAAAACCGTGTCAGTATCTTCTTATGGTAATGAAGAAAACCACGCTATCTCTTTTTCGGAGGGGGCACAAGAATACATACCTACCTTTTTCGTATCTTTTCCTGAGACGGTAATAGATGCAGATGGCGCATACATAGGAAAAGTTGATCTTTCCTCTGGTACCATCACCCCTTTGTATACAAAAAATGAAAAGCAGAAGCTTCCGATCGCGAGTATCTCAAAGCTTATGACGGCGTATGTAGCTCTTCAAGGGAGAAGTTTGAATAGTACGTTTATCATCACTGACTGGGCAATATCGGGACCATGGCCATCTCATAAATTCACTGCCGGAGATGTGTACTCTTTGCGGGAACTTCTAGAAGCGACGCTCGTAGAATCAAACAACGATGCTGCGCGTGTGCTCGCTGCAAGTATAGGTGAAAAAAACTTTGTACAAAAAATGAATCTTGCTGCAGCTGCTTTTGCTTTGCCTGACACGAAGCTCTATTCATCTGATGGTACTGAAAGAAAAATCGCTGACACATGGGTTGAAAATACGTCTACACCAGAAGATATCGCACACCTTATTGTGAGCCTACACTCTGTTGCTCCAGAGCTTCTTCAGGTGACTACAAAGCCCGCCGTGCTTATTTCTGACGTCACGGGAACAAAAACATTTACTGCATACTCCACAAATAGACTGATGGAATATTTTGGAAATGAATTTACCCTCCTTGGCGGGAAGACGGGCACATCTGATTCAGAACGCAGACATCTCGTTATCCTTTTTGAAGATGCGCAAGGTGATGCATACGTAGCTGTTGTTCTTCAGTCTAAAGACAGTTTCAAAGACATGGCGACACTTCTTTCATCTGTCCGAGAGTATACACAAAGCTTGTATGCTAAAAATTAATCTGTTCCTTAAGGAGTTTCTCAAAAGACAATCTTGGGTAACTATTGGAATAACACTTCTTGTTTTTTATGCGATCGGGATTATTGCGCTTCGTTTTGCAACCATCGTGAGTCTCCTAGAGCAATTTCCATTATCGGAATCCGCCAAACTTGTAGCACTTGTCTTTGTGCGCCCACTTGATGCATTTACACTTGGAAACTTTGTTCTTTTTCTTGTGTCTGGGTTTTTATTCGGCTCTCAGATAGTTGCTTTACGGCTATACGTCAAGAAGCGCTTTTTCAACTCACATCACAGTCTCGGTTTTGTTGGTATGCTAGGCACACTGTTTGGTTGTTTAGCGTGTTGCGGGTCAATTATTGTTGTCACATTCATTGGGGCACTCGGTGTTTCTTTGGGGACACTGCCATTTAATGGCCAAGAAATAGCTTTTGTTGGCATTGCCGTCTCTTTACTTGCACTTCTTTATACCGTCAAAAAGATAGACGACCCACTTGTGTGTTAGGCTTGACTATCTATACATGTGTGCTACTGTGAGAATAGAAGAGCTCTTTACTTCGACAGGCAAAAGGAGGTCTGTGTGGAAATTTCCATCGTTCTTAGCACGTTGGCTGGGCTAGGATTTTGTCTAGCTTATCTGGAATATAATCGCGTTGTCATCACAGGAAAAACGAAGCCTAACGGCGCGGCTTGGGCAATCTGGTCGGCAATTGCCGTGGTAAGTACAGGAAGTTACATCGCGGTATCTGAAGACTTCTGGAAAAGCTTGCTTCCTATCTTGAACATCATGCTGTGCATTGGGACATTTGTCCTGGCGCTCATCGCAGGCAAGTTCAAGAGGCTCGACGTTACAGATTGGATTGCTCTTGGCATAGGTCTCACCGCGGTGGTTGTTTGGGGAGCCTATAAATCTGCCACATATGCAAACCTGATCGTCCAAGTTGCCATCGCGGTTGGATTTATCCCCATCTGGCGAGCGGTGTGGAAGAATCCGTCATGTGAACATTCTCGCCCTTGGTTGATTTGGGTTGTGTCCTACTTGGTGTCTCTTATTGTAGTCACGCTGAGATGGAAGGGTCAATGGATTGACCTTGTCTATCCAATCAACTGCGTCTTGCTCCATGCCTCAGTACCTATTTTGTGCTCACTAAGAGCAAAAGCAAGGATTGAAGTGACATAATAACCCACTACTCGGACAGAAACCCTCTGCTTCGGTGGTGGGTTTTCTGTTGCATTTTCATTTAACAAAATGAGGAAATATTGTATTATTTAAGCATGCTTAATTTTCTTAAAACTCTTGGACTCTTAGCAATTGGACTTCTTGTCATTGCAATCATTGCATGGTTTGTCTTTCCTGCTTCTCAAAAAGCAGTTGATAGCATTGCAAACACAGATGTGGCGCCGAAGCGTACGCTCGGAGAAATATTTGTGCGGGATTTTTTAGGAATTCCAAAATGTGGCATTCTTGGCGGCGGGTGTGACGCTCGAAATACAGATCCTTCTTCTGAGACGCAAATATTTTCTAATCCAGATATAAAAACCGTTGAGCCATATTCAGGGAGTACAGTAAAAAATCAGATGCTCATAGAGGGTGTGGCGCGAGCATCTTGGTTTAGCCAAGGTGTTGCGCCTGGAGAAGTTCGCAATGAACGAGGGGAAAAAGTTGGTGCGTTCATAATCAAGAAGGCTACTTCCACTATTCCTACACCTTCAAACTCATTTGTGTCATACACCGGCACTTTGCAATATGGAGATCCTGACACAAAAACAGGATATATTATTTTTAAACGTGGAACTGGAACTACAACCAACGCTACTTTGTCAGTACCGGTGCGATTTTATGAAACAAACACAAATTCGCAATCGTTTCTTACACCACCCCCTGTTGCATCAGAATGTCGAAAAACCGGATGTAGTGGGCAGATTTGTGCAGACCAGGAAATCATGACGACATGTGAGTTTCGCACGGAATACGCATGTTACCAAAACGCAAAATGTGAACGTCAGCCAAATGGCACATGTGGATTCACTCCGACAAGTGAGCTCACAGGCTGTCTTGCAGGTACATCTAATTAAGCGCGATGTCTATGTATAAAGTCGCAGGTCTTATCCTTGCCTTTTTACTATTATGTATTTTCTTTCTATATCAAGAGTATCAACCCAAAACAGTTTTTCCTAATCAAGAATTCCAAGAAAGGATCGCAATCCCAGAGAAGAAAGACGTTATGGATATTCTCATATTTGGCGACGTCATGCTAGATAGGGCGGTGCGTGAATATATACATCAAAATACAACGCAATCTTTATTTAAAAATGTCTCCTCAGAAATAGACAAAGCAGATATCACGCTTATTAATTTAGAGGGCCCAATCACAAAGAATCATTCTGTTGTTACAAAAACAAACTTTCAGTTTACGTTTGCTACTCATACGGCACAGGATCTTTCAGACATCGGTATAGATGTGGTGAGTCTCTCCAACAACCATGCGCATAATTTCGGTAGACAAGGACTTCTTGAGACAAAAGAATACCTCACTAATGCCGGTGTAGCTTTTTTTGGCGATCCATATAATAAAGCTGGTACAACATATACGCACACAAAAGGTAAAACAAATGTTTCGTTTATTGGTTTCCACCAATTCGAGGCGTACGATATCAGTGTTTTGCTAGAAGAAATACGAGAACTCAAAAAACAAAATCATTTTATTGTTTTTTATCCACATTGGGGGGAGGAATACAAACTGAAAGCAAATGCCACACAAGAAGGCATTGCTAAGGAAGTACTCGCGGCAGGTGTGGATATTGTGATAGGTGCCCATCCGCACGTCATACAAAATGTTTCGTTATTACAAAACAAATTAGCATTTTACTCGCTTGGCAATTTCATTTTTGATCAGTGGTTCTCGAAAGATGTTCAGTACGGACTCGCCCTTAAACTGTCGCTTGAAAATAATGTTCTAAACAAAGTTGAGCTTAAGCCGTTTTTCAGAGAAAGGTTTGAGCCTGTATTTTTGAGCGGTGAAGAAAAAGATACATGGTGTGAAGCATACCTAAAAGTATCTCTCATGGCGCCAAATACCCAGTCTCCTTGTATAATTGAAATGAATCGAAATGAATAAAACAGAATTACTCTTAAAACGCGTACGCACACTGCGGGATTTGCCATACAAAGAAGGTGGTATTGTATACTATTGTGTTCGGGACCAGAGAGTTGACCAGAATGCAGCTCTTTTGTTTGCTCAATCATTAGCAATTAAACATAAAACAACTCTCTCTGTCCTTTTTGTCCTTTATCCTGATTATCTTGGTGCCTGTGAGCGTCAATATGATTTTATGTTTCGTGGACTAGCAGAAATGGAGGAGTCGCTACGAAAACACAACATTCCTCTGGTAGTTCGTTTTGGTAAAGACGAGGAAGAACTTAACGCGTACATTAAGAAAGAACATGCCGGCGCTCTTGTCACTGATTTTTCGCCACTCAAAAGAAACAGGGAATGGAAAGACGTATGGGCACGCGCCGCAGCAATACCTGTTTTTGAAGTGGACGCACGGAATATTGTCCCTGTTTGGATTGCTAGCAGCAAGCAAGAATACGGAGCGTATACATTACGGCCTAAACTGCAAAAACTAATTCCTGAGTATCTCCATCTGTTTCCGACAATAAAAAAAATGGAAGACTCAAACCTCGCGACACATAAACCAAACAATTGGGAGAAGATCGCTAAACATTTTACATACAAAAAAGAGCCTGCAAAAGTTGATTGGGTAACTCCGGGCGAAAAAGCTGGCTATAAGACGCTTGAGACATTTATCTCATCTCGCCTTCACGGCTATGCGTCAAAAAGAAACGATCCAAATGAAAGTGCACAATCAAACCTATCCCCATACATTACTTTTGGACAAATTTCACGTCATAAAGTTGCGATTCTTGTACAAGAGTCCGGCGCACCGAAAGAAGACAAGGAGGCATTTCTAGAAGAACTCATTGTGCGTTCGGAGCTTGCGGAAAACTTTTGTTTTTACAATCCACACTATGACTCAGTACGCTCGTTTCCTGATTGGGCGCAAAAAACGTTAACGGCACATAAAGACGATGTGAGAGAGCATGTCTACACATTGTCACAATTTGAGCGTGCTCAAACACACGATGAACTGTGGAACGCTGCTCAGGAAGAGCTTCTACAGACTGGCAAAATGCATGGCTATATGAGAATGTACTGGGCAAAAAAGATTCTTGAGTGGACAAAAAGTCCCGAAGACGCAATGAAAATAGCTATTTATCTCAATGACACATACGAACTTGATGGACGTGAGCCAAACGGCTATGCGGGTATTGCGTGGAGTATTGGTGGCGTACACGATCGAGCGTGGTTTCCTCGGCCTGTCTTTGGTACTATTCGTTTTATGAGTGTAGGTGGCGCTAGAACTAAATTCAATGTGGCAGAATATATAAAAAAGTGGACAGATAAAGAATATGAACAAAAAAGAAAATAAAGTCCCGAGACAAAAAACAGACTGGGAAAGTGTGTCACAGTGGTACATGAGGTATCTAGAAGAAGATGTGGATTCATATCACGCAAAAGTGATCATCCCAAATCTCTTAAGACTCCTTGGTAATGTACAAGGTAAAAAGATTATCGATCTTGGGTGTGGGGATGGAACTATAGGACATATCCTTGCAAACAAAGGGGCGCGTGTTGTGGGTGTTGATGGAAGCCAGACGTTAATTGCCCAGGCAAAAAAAGAAGCACAAGAAAATGAGACGTACATAGTCCAAGATGTGCGAAGAGGTCTACCAAAAGATTGTAAAGAAAGCGATATATGTGTGTCTGTGCTTGCAATCCAAAATATGGATATGATTCACACCGTATTTGATAGTGTCAGTAAAAACCTTATCTCGAAAGGGAGTTTACATATCGTGACACTTCATCCAGGTTTTAGAATACCGAAAGAGAGCGACTGGCATTTCGATCCCAAAACAAAAAAACAAGGCCGTCTGATATTTACCTATATGTCTGAGACAAAAGTTTATATATCTCAAAATCCAAGTAAGCAAAATTCTGTGAAATCTGTTACTTTTCATAGACCACTTCAGGTATATAGCAAAAATCTTTACAATAGCGGTTTTGTCATTAAACGAATCGAGGAATGGTGTTCGCATAAAGAAAGTGAACAGGGTAGACGCAAAACAGCAGAGGATAGAGCTCGTCAAGAGATACCTATGTTTTTGTATATCGAGGCTGTCCGTGTACAATAGCTATATATGAAAACAATGCTTATTGGAATTGTTGTGATCGCAGCGGGCTTTTTTGGGCTTGTGTGGTTTGGTGGCACTAAACCATCTGAAAATAATGGGGAAATTGGCACATATGTGTCATACACAAAAGGACCACAAACGGCGAAGGTTAAAATCACTGAATACGCAGACCTAGAGTGCCCTGCGTGCGCCGCTATGCACCCAATTATCGATGACTTGCTTGCGAAGTATCCAAATGATATCGAGCTTACCTTCAAACATTTTCCACTTGCAACTATTCACCCCAATGCACTTCCTGCGGCAAAAGCTGCAGAGGCAGCGGGTATTCAAGGTAAATTTTTTGAAATGCTTGATCTCATGTTCACAAACCAAGGAGAGTGGTCAAAAAACTCAAATGAAGATGAGGTATTCACTCGATATGCCACAGAGCTTGGGCTTGATGTAGAAAAATTTAAAGCCGACATCAAAGATGCAACAATTGCAGCAAAAATAAAATCAAACTACGCCGAAGGCGTATCTCTTTCAGTGCGTGGTACTCCAACGTTCTTCATAAACGGCACAAAACTTGAGAACAATGCTCTCCTCATCTCTTCTGTTGAGGCCTTACTTAAGTAATAGACACTTCTATTATGATTAAAGAATTTTTTCTTAAAAAACTTCTCGACTACAAACTAAAAAACGTTCCCGAAGAGCAAAAGAAGTTTATTATGACGATCATGGAAAAGAACCCTGAACTTTTCCAAAAGATTGCCAAAGAAATAGAACACAAAACAAAACAGGGTGAAGGACAGATGAAAGCCTCTATTGATGTCATGAAAAAATATCAGCACGAACTCCGCGAAGTGCTCGCGGGGACTGATATTAAAATGTAGTCTATGACTGGAGAAGAGTTGTGGCTGTACATTGGCCTTCTGTGTCTATCTCTTGGCTCTTCTATATTTTTTGTGCTTTCGGCTTTTTTTGTACCAATACTCAAGCTTCCGCAAGTATTGCGCAAAATACACGTACCATACTTTAATCGCCTGTACCAAGTCTACACCATAGGACTATTTCTTATTGCGATAGGCTTTAGTATAACCACGGTTAATCAGTTTGAATTAATACGAGCGCTTGATTATATGGCGATAGCGCGTTTTTCCTTAAGTATTATTGCTCTTTTGTCCGGGTTTGCCATCACAAATGCATTCAAAAAACAAAAGCTTTCTCGAGGACTTATTGTGCTTTCGGGGGTTGTGTTTTCGACCGCGCTTTTTATCTTTTCAAAAGAAGCTACGCCGATGTATCTGGAATACCTATGGGTTATATTCTTGCTTGCGCTATTTTTTGTTCTACGTTACGTTGTACATATCTTTACTAAAAAGTTCTAACACATCTATACATGGGATTATCTATTGGAATCGTTGGTCTGCCGAATGTTGGGAAAAGTACACTCTTTAATGCGCTCACAAAAAAAGGTGTGCCGGCAGAAAATTACCCTTTCTGTACTATCGACCCATCTGTTGGAATTGTCGGCGTACCTGACGAGCGTCTCGAAGCACTCGCACGTATAAGTAACTCAAAAAAAGTCATTCCCGCTGCGATTGAATTCGTAGATATCGCAGGGCTGGTGAAAGGTGCAGCAAGTGGTGAAGGGCTCGGAAATCAATTCCTCTCTCATATTCGAGAAACAGACGCAATAGGGCATGTGGTACGTATTTTTGAAGATGGGGGAGTCATACATGTTGACGGCAAAGTACAGCCTCTCTCTGACGTACAAACGATTGAGCTTGAGCTTGCCCTTGCAGATCTACAGACAGTAGAAAAGCGTCTCCAAAACATCGGCCGTGATGCAAAAAGAGGCGACAAAGATGCGCTTCTCGAGCAATCAATTTTAGAAAAGATTCGCCCGCATCTAGACCAAGGAAAACGTGCGGGTACACTTTCATATACAGAGGAAGAGCTACGAGTACTGAAGTCGCTACAGCTACTTACCATGAAGCCAATGCTTTATATTTTGAATAAAAAAGCAGGTGCGTATAATCTCGATGAAAAGTCCGACCCTCGTTTTGAAGAATTAATGGATTATATTGCAAGCACGGGCTCACTTGCGACGATTGTTGATGCAAAAATAGAAGACGAGCTCAAAGACTTCTCTTTAGATGAGCAAGTGGTATTTCGTGCAGAGCTCAAGGCTCACAAAGATGGTATCCCTGAGCTCATAAAAGGGGCGTATGCGCTCCTTGGACTTGAGACATTCTTGACCACAGGAGAAGCAGAAACACGTGCCTGGACTATCAGAAAAGGCTCCACAGCTCCTGTAGCCGGCATGGCGATACATACAGACTTTAAAGAAAAGTTTATTCGCGCTGAGGTTGTGGCTTATGAGGACTTAGTTGGATGTGGCTCATATGCTGTAGCGCGCACACAAGGTAAAGTCCGCACAGAGGGAAAGGAGTACATTGTGAAAGATGGAGATGTGATTGAGTTTAAGATATAAAAAACAACAAAGCCGCAACGACTTTGTTGCTATTTTAAATCACCAGCATTCAAAACTTTTTGACTATTTCTTAATCGCGCCCAACTCTTTTTTAAGCTCAGAAAGCAATATTTCGATTTTCGCAATTCTTTCTTGCTGCTCACTGTCTATCTTTTGTTCACGGGCGATTTCTGAGTCTGTACTTTCTTCAAGCTCTGCCACGTCTTCTTGAATTTCCTCTACGTCCGCGCTAATTTCCTGAACATTCTTTTCAATGCCTTCTACGTCAACGCTAATCTCTTCAATGTCTTCCGAAATTTCCTCGACATCTTTTTGCATTTCTTCTACGTCTTCTCCAATATCTTCAACCTCCTCTTGAATATCTTCAAGCTCTCCTTCTACAGCTTCAAGTTGGGCCGTATTTCTGTTGATAGACATTTGAATAAAAAGCGCTAAGTAAATAGCCTCAAGTGAAACCGCTGTTGTCAGAATGAGAAGTGCTTTTTCAAGTGGAAAACCGAAAAGAGGAAGCGAAAGTACTGCTGCAAAAACTATTGTATGCAAAATTAGAGAAAGCGGTGAGCCAATCCAAAGAGTTGCCCGTTCGGCAAAAGAATCTATCTTTCTCGACATCTTTTTCTCTTTCATACACTGTAATATATCATGGTCTCCTCATAAAAAATGAGAGGGCTCTGCATGTCATACATGCAGAGCCCTTGGTTGCTTCACGTGTTCCACCAGCTTGTTGAAGAGAGTGTCGTGGGTTTTGTGCTTTCTTGCGGCGACTTTCGAGCACCTTCCTGGCGCTCTGCTGCAAGTTTGTCGGCGGCTGCTTTGGCCGGAAGCTGCTCAACTGCACACTGACGTTCGCGGACAATAACGAGGACATCAACACCTTTCGCCTTAGCTGCTTTCTTGAGCTCAGTGCGTCGGGCCGCTTGATTTTCGCGCTTGCGGAAACTGGCCCGTGCCTGGCCTCGGTGCGGCCTACGACGCCGAGCAGGATCGTAGGCGTTTTGGAATTGATTCATTGAACCTCCTTTTGGTTTTATTAGTTAAGCGACATTGCTCAACTAACATTGTGCAAGATAACAATACATTCAGATATAGTCAACTTTGAGTGTTGCATATCTTTGATACACTATTTTATATGGCTCGTGCGCAAAAAACACAAAACATAAAGAAAATATCTCCTCTTAAAAAAAGTGATGTAAAAAAAGCACCGATGATCACCACCTATGATCCAAAGAAGATAGAGTCAGCGATTCAGAAAAAGTGGGAGAAAGAAAAACCATTTAAAGCGTTTTCAAGTGCAAAGACAAAAAAGAAGCCATTTTATGCACTTTCGATGATTCCATACCCCTCTGGCACAGGGCTCCACATTGGCCATCCACGAAGCTACACCGCAACCGACATTGTCGCTCGACAAAAGCGTATGGAGGGCTTCAATGTTTTAAATCCCATGGGATATGACGCGTTTGGGCTTCCGGCAGAGCAGTTTGCGATACAAAACAAAGTTCATCCTAAGAAGGCCGTTGCTATGAACGTAGCAACATTCGAACGCCAACTCAAAAAGCTTGGTTTATCTTTCGATTGGGATAGAAAAATAAATACCACTGACCCTGAGTACTACAAATGGACACAGTGGATATTTTTGAAGCTATATAACTCCTACTACGACACCAAAAAACAAAAAGCCACTTCAATAGAATCTCTCATTTCAATATTTGAAAAAAGGGGCAATAAAGATGTTTCTGCATACGCAAGTGGGGAAGTACAGGAATTTTCAAAACAAGAATGGCTTCAAATGACTCCTCTGCAGAAACAAGAAACATTAATGCGCTACCGTCTTGCGTATGAAGGAATTGCAGAGGTGAACTGGTGCGAAGAGCTTGGCACCGTGCTCGCAAACGATGAAGTGGTTGATGGAAAAGACGGTCCTGTATCTGAGCGCGGCGGCTATCCAGTTACAAAAAAGAATATTCGCCAATGGTTTTTGCGTATTACCGCATATGCTGACAGACTTTTGTCTGGATTAAATGAAATAGAGTGGCCAGAACACATTAAAGAAATAGAGAAAAATTGGATTGGGAGAAGTGAAGGCGCAGAGATATCGTTTAAGCTTGACATCCCAGGCCAGTCTGAAAACAAGCATTCCGTAAAAGTTTTTACTACACGGGCAGATACACTATTTGGAGTGACATTCATTGCCATATCTCCTGAGCTTGCACAAAGTTGGATTGATGCAGGATGGAGTCCTGATGTAAGTGTTGCTAGATATACCAAACAAACAATACAAGAACATCAAAAAGCCACCTTTGACGCCACACAAAAGAAAACAGGTGTATATACGGGCGTCTACGCAAAGCATCCAGGCACAGGAGAAAATATTCCGGTATGGGTCACAAATTATGTATTGCCAGGATATGGCACGGGAGCCATTATGGGTGTACCTGCACACGATGAGCGAGATTTCGAATTCGCAAAAGAATACGGTCTGCCAATAAAAAATGTCATTGACCCTGTATATATACGGCCAGACGTGATTGCGCGCACTGACTTTACTAAAAAACACAAAGTGGTGAGCTTAGTCGAGGCTCCAGATGGGAAAATACTAACAATGAATTGGGGTCCAAAGCTCGGAGGCAGGCTTCTTCTTGGAGGAACTATTGAAAAAGGCGAAACACCTGAGCAAACCGCGCTGCGAGAGCTCAAAGAAGAAACAGGGTATGTACATGGAGACATTGTCTCAGTGAGTGAAGAAACATTTGACTACAAATACTTTGCAACATCGAAGAACGTGGCATATCAGGCGCTCACCCGCTTTGTCCACATCAAACTTCGTGATCTTGAAAAAGAAGAGGCTTCGCTTGAAGAAAATGAGAAGGGTTTATTTAAAGTGGAATGGGTAAGTAAGGAGCATGCGAAAAAAGAAATTGTCGAGGTTCTTCATTTGTACGCTCTTGATCTATATGCATTTCAAACTCCATTTTGTGGCGAGGGTGTTATTGCCCGCTCAGGTGAGTTCTCGGGGCTTTCATCATTAGATGCTCGGAAAGTAATTGCAGAAGCCGTGGGTGGCACACTCGTCACTCGGTACAAAATGCGAGACGCTATTTTTGCTCGACAAAGATACTGGGGAGAACCTGTGCCACTCTACAAGGACGCGCAAGCCATCATTCATGAAGTGAAAAAGTTGCCACTTACACTTCCAAATACCGCCTCGTATGAACCAACTGGTACAGGCGAGGGTCCGCTTGCAAATATCCCTGCTTGGAAAAAAGGTGGGTATGAAACAAATACAATGCCAGGATGGGCAGGCTCAAGCTGGTACTATCTGCGGTACATGGATGCGGCGAATAAGAAAAAGTTCGCAGACGAAAAAGAAATTCGTTATTGGAAACATGTCGACATATATCTCGGGGGAGGAGAACATGCCACAGGGCACCTTCTCTATGCAAGGTTTTGGCATAAGTTTCTCAAAGATTACGGGCTTGTGCATACTGAAGAGCCGTTCAAAAAATTTGTTGCTCACGGCATGATCCTTGCAAGTGATGGTAGAAAAATGAGTAAGCGGTGGGGAAACGTAGTCAATCCTGATGACGTGATAAATATCTACGGCGCAGACACAGCACGTCTCTATATTGCCTTCATGGGTCCATACACAGAAGCTATACCGTGGTCCGAAGAGAGTATCGTTGGGTCTCGCCGTTTCATTGAACGCCTTTATAAAAAAGGACTCAGAGTGAATGCAGAAAATACTACAAAGACGGATCTAAGCGCCCTCAAGGCGATACACAAACTTATTCAAAAAGTTTCACTTGATATTGCATCATGTAGCTTTAACACTGCTGTTGCCAAAGCCATGGAAACAATGAATATCCTCGAGTCTGCATCGATAAGCAAAAAAGACTTCTCAGTTTTTCTACAAGTACTGTACCCTTTTGTGCCTCATGTGACCGAGTACCTGTGGTCACAGTGGAACAAAGAGCCTATTCACACATCAAAATGGCCTCGTGCGGACAAAAAATACACGAGAGAAGAGAATGTCACTATTGGCGTTCAAATAAACGGAAAGTTGCGAGGCAATATCACTATTCCGTTTAATTCGAGTGAAGATAGTGCCAAAAAACACGCCCTAGAAGAAGAAAATGTGCGTAAATATATCGAGGGAAAGACTATTTTGAAGGTTATTTACGTACAAAATAGGATTGTAAACATCGTTATAAAGCCTTAATTCACTAGGTATTTGACAAATTTACCTATATATCATAATATACTTATTAATTGTCCTATTGAAGTTTATGTCTACACTATCATTTAAACCAAAACAAGTTACCAAAAAGCTCCTCTCGCCACTATCTGGCCGAGCAAAAGATGTGGTTACTAATCGTTTTGGTATTACAGAAGGCGCAGAACGAAAAACACTTGAAGCAATCGGAAAACAATACGGTATTACTCGAGAACGAGTTCGACAAATTGAGCAATTTGCTCTTTCAACGATCAAAAAATCTGACGCGTACAATGAGTTTAAACATATCTCAGACGAGCTCAAAGGCATCATTCAAAAACTGGGTGGCATTGTTGCAGAACATGATTTCCTTGCGCATGTTTCAAAAGATCCAGAAGCCCAAAACCATATTCATTTCTACCTCACACTTGGGGACGATTTCAAAAAACATAAAGAGGACGATCATTTTCATCATCGATGGACTATTGATCAAAAACTTACTGATGTTGTCCACGATGCACTAAGTAGTCTTTACAAAAGCCTCGACGACGAGGAGCTTGTAAGTGAAACTCACATTGTCAACACATTCACTGAGAAACTAAAAGACTTAGCAGATGAATACCGAAACGAAGAGATTGTTCGCCGCTATCTTAAGATCTCAAAATCAATCGGTCGAAACGCACTTGGTGAATGGGGAAAATCTTCATCTCCACACATTCATACACGAGGCATCAAAGACTACGCATACCTTGTTATGCGAAAGTTCGGTTCTCCAATGCACTTCAAAGAAGTGGCAAGAGACATATCAAAATACTTCGGTAAAAAAGCTCACGTTGCAACAACGCACAATGAACTTATTAAAGACGCTCGTTTTGTGCTTGTTGGACGAGGTGTGTACGGACTTCGAGAGTGGGGACATGTTGGTGGTGTAGTACGAGACGTCATTGCAGACGTATTACGAGAAGCAAAAAAACCTCTCAGTAAAGAAGATGTTGTGGATGCGGTTCTTAAAAAGCGTGTGGTCAAAGCAAATACAGTTATCGTGAACCTCCAGAACACAGAATTCTTCAAGAAAAACAAAGACGGTTTATACGAGCTCGTATAATAAAAGTAAAAATTTGGTATAATAGTGTGATGAGTTACTTCGGTGACATTATCACGCTATTATTTTTTGTTGCCATTACATCACTTCTTGGTATTGTGTGGTGGAGACAGTGGGTGCGACATGTGCAAGCGCAGTTTTTAAACTCTATTAAGTGGATAGTGCTTGAAATACGTCTTCCGCGAGATGTTTTTAAATCACCACTTGCAATGGAAATGGTATTAAATTCAATTCACCAGGGAGGTGGTACAGGTAACAATTATGCCAAATTTTGGGATGGAAAAGTTCGTAATTGGTTTTCTTTAGAAATCGCCTCAATTGAGGGGGACGTGCGTTTTTATATCCGCACCAACAGTAAGTTCAAAAATGCAATTGAAGCAGCATTGTATTCTCAATATCCTGATGCAGAGGTAACAGAAGTAGAAGACTATACAAACTACACGAGATTTGACGATGCAATTCATGATGTCTGGGGTGCAGAGTTTAGTCTCAAAGGACAAGACTTTTTGCCAATACGAACATATGTTGACTTTGCCTTAAATAAAGATCCGAAAGAAGAGTATAAAGTTGACCCTATTGCGCCTATCATCGAGTGGATGGGGAGTATTAAAAAAGGTGAGCAGGTTTGGTTTCAGATAATCACACGAGCTGTTGACGGAAAATTTGAAAACTGGAAAAAAGAAGGCGAAGAGGCGTTGGAAAAAATATACTACGGAGTAAAATTTACTGATGACTTAAAAGCAAAGAAGGCTGAAGCTGAAGCGTCGGGCAAAAAACTTGAGAAAAGAAAACCCGGAGATCTAAGCGAGATAGAGAAAATCCAAGCTGAGGCAATTAGCCGTAATCTAAGTAAACTTGGTTTTGAATGCGGAATTCGTGTAGTTTATATTGCCAAAAAGGAAAACTTTGATGGCAAGAATATAGATGCGCTTACGGGTTGTTTACGGCAGTTCAACTCACCACTTCTAAATTCTTTCGCTCCAATTGGGGATACAATGCCTTCTTTTGACTATCCGTGGCAAGACAGAACGGGGAAAAAGAAGCTAGGGCGCAAAGAGGGAATTGTAGATAGCTTCATCAAGCGCAAACTATTCTATAAGGCTCATAGCAACGAAGACTGGTACAATGGTATTCCTGAAAACATATTCCATGACATAAAAGAGGCCTTCGTGATACGTTTTTTTGCAGTCGACCCAGATCATGTTAATTACAAAGGATCAAAAGACGAGAATCGTTTCATCTTGAATGCTGAAGAGCTCGCAACGATCTATCACTTCCCAGGACAAGTAGCCGCATCTCCATCACTCAAACGTATTACCTCTACAAAAGCAGAGCCACCAGTAAATTTGCCACTATAACATCGTATGAAAAAAATCTACTGGGCCATTGGCCTCGTCCTCTTTCTTGTTTTCTATATTCACAGTACTCCTTTACGGTGTGAAACCGTCTCAGTCACAGTACTCCCAAATGATTCTATCCACGACGTGGCAACAAGTCTTGATGACCAAAAATGTCTACGTTCAAAAACACTTTTTGAAAAATATGGTGTTCTCTTTGACGTACAGGTATTGCAAGGCACATACAGTATTGAGGCCCCAAAAAGTTTTTTTGGCTACTTGTTTGCTTTCGAGGGCACACGATACAAAAAAGTTGTACGAATGACTATTCCTGAAGGTTCAACAAATAGAGAAATTTCCGCTCTCTGCGCAGAGCTTCTCCCTGCGTGCGACTCAAAGAAGTTCTTAGAGCTTGCGAAAGATAAAGAGGGATTTTTATTTCCAAACACATACAATTTTATTGGCACAGAAACAGCAAGCGTAGTTATTGAGAGGCTTCATAAAGAATTTCAAGAAAAGACGGCGTCAATCTTTCAAGATCTATCTACGGCAGAGCAAAACGACATCGTCATTCTTGCCTCTATACTTGAAAAAGAGGCAAATACAAAAGAGGATATGCATATCATTGCCGGTATTTTAGAGAGACGACTCGCTATTGGTATGCCACTTCAAGTAGACGCGACTCTTTTTTATGAAAGAAGGAAGACCTCGGCACAACTAAGTACGAGGGATCTACAAACAGACTCTCCATTCAACACGTACACAAATATCGGCCTTCCACCACACCCAATTGGTAACCCTGGAATTGTAGCAATACAAGCGGTATTAGAAGCGCAAAAGACACCTTACCTGTTTTATCTCACAGGAAAAGATGGCAACATGTACTACGCACGTACACATGACGAGCATGTACAAAACAAGTTGCTTTACCTACGCTAACACTTTAGGTACAATCACTTAAATGAAAGCAGAAACTCTTGCGTTTATTGATGTAGAAACAACAGGTCTTGACCCAGAAAAACACGAGATCATTCAGCTTGCATGCGTCCTTGCAAAACAAACACCTCGTACTGGCAAAGGGCCTGAGATTTCTCTCCTTGAAGAGTTTGAATTGAAAATTGCGCCAACAAGACTACATGATGCTGAGCCCGAGGCGTTGCGAATAAATGGTTTCAATGAAATGGAATGGATGTTTGCTATAGATTTGAAAAATGCAATGGAGCACTTTGCAAAGAAAGCAAAGGGTGCGGTCATGGTGGCGCACAATCTGACATTTGACGACGCGTTTATTCAAAAAGCATTCAAATCAACAGGTGTTGAAAACACGCTCTACTTTCAAAAGCTCGACACGCTCTCGATTGCGTTTGCACAGCACTACAACAGAGGAGATATTGATAAGTACTCTTTACGGTATTTATGCGAAGTCTACGGAGTCAAAAATGAGCGGGCGCACACAGCACTCGCAGACACAAAAGCCCTTTTTGAGGTGTACAAAAAAATGATGGGAGCATAGCCTGAAAGAGGGTATGGTATATTGTGCAAAATGACGAACTCTCAAAAAACAGTTTTTCTTGGTATGTCAGGCGGGGTGGACTCCTCGGTCTCTTTGCTTTTACTCAAAAAAGCTGGGTACAATGTTGTGGGAGTGTTTATAAAAGTATGGCAGCCTGAAGGATTTCCCTGTACTTCAAAAGAAGACCGTCTCGACGCGATGCGCGTTGCTGCGCAATTTAATATTCCATTTCTTACGCTTGATTTAGAAAAAGAGTACAAAAAAGGTGTTATTGATTACATGTTTTCTGAATATAAGAAAGGTAATACCCCAAATCCTGACGTCATGTGCAATCGTGAAGTGAAGTTTGGTGCATTTTTGAACTTTGCACGCACGCACGGTGCAGATTTTGTTGCCACAGGGCACTACGCGCAGGTTCTCCACTCCGAACATGAGTCAAAGGTACTCACAAGCAAAGATATTGAGAAAGATCAAACATACTTTTTGTGGACATTAGAGCAAAAACAGATACAGTCCATTTTGTTTCCAATTGGTCATCTTAAGAAAAGTGAGGTACGAGAAATCGCCCGCAAAACAAACATATACACCGCACCAAAAAAAGACAGTCAGGGGTTATGTTTCGTGGGAAATGTTTCTTTCAAAGATTTACTCAAGCAAGAGCTGAAGCCGCTCCCTGGGGACGTATTAAATGAAAAAGGTGATGTGATTGGGGTTCATAACGGCGCAATCCTCTACACAAAAGGTGAGCGACATGGATTTACTATCACAAAAAAGAGTCCTCATGATGAGAAGCTTTTCATAGTTGATCGCGATATACAAAAAAATACAGTCACTGTCTCACAAGATACCCCTGAAAATAGTAGCCGTTTGCTAGATGAATATGTCACACTGACAGATCACTCCTTCACACGAGAGGCTTTCTCAGTGGGTAAAAATGTATTGGCACGATTTCGATATCGAGCAGAACTTTTTCCCTGCACTGTCTCAAGTGTGAATGCAGAGACACTCACCCTCAAAGTAAGCACGCCTGTTTCAGTAACAAAAGGCCAGTCTGCGGCGCTGTACGATACGGCTAGCACAGAATTACTCGGAGGAGGTATAATAATGTAATGGATTACATATCAGGTATTGAAATAGAATTTTCTATTCGCATTCTCATTGCTCTTGTACTCGGAATGGTGATTGGTATCGAGCGAGTCCGCGCACACAAAATAGCTGGCCCACGAACATATGCGCTTGTGTCTATGGGTGCAGCACTTTTTATCGTGACAGGGGAGCTCGTATATGAAACCGTCAACCAAACAGTTGACTCACTTCGTATTGCTGCACAGATTGTTGTAGGAATTGGCTTCTTGGGCGGAGGAATGATTATGTTCAAAAATGGCGAGAAAACCGGCCTCACAACAGCTGCGGGGCTCTGGGTAGCCGCCGCGATAGGAGTTGCGTGTGGTTTTGGATTTTATACACTAGCAATAGTGGCAACACTAGCGACACTTCTTACTTTCACCATTCTCTGGGAAGTTGAGAACAAATTCATTGCTCCACATGACGATACTAAATAGCTGGGTTATCTTGGCGCTTTTAGGCGCAGTTGCGGCATCACTTGGAACTATTTTTGCAAAAATAGGTTTGCAAGATGTACCATCGCATATTGTTACCACAGTACGAGGGGTTGTCATGGCTATTGTGGTCACTCTTGTCACGCTCTTTATTTCAAAAAAGGTCAGCATGCAGTCTATCACCGAGCTTCCAACATCAGCCTGGATCTTCATTATTCTTTCTGCTGTGTGCGGGGCAATATCGTGGCTTCTCTTTTTTCAATCTCTTGCCCTTGGGCCAGTACAGGGGGTGACTGTCCTTGATAAACTGAGTCTCATTTTTACTCTCGTCTTAGCGGCCCTTTTTCTTGGTGAAGCATTTACTATACAAACTATTATTGGCGGACTCCTTGTGCTTATTGGCACTCTTTTGGTGGCACTTCCAAGTGAATTCTTACGTTTAGTAGGAAAGCTTTTTTCTTAGACACACCCTCATTTGTTGCCAGATGGGAGTCGACTTCACATTCATTTATTGGTATTACCACACCTTCGTTGGTGTTCCGCCCTTTGGTTTTGATGGCATCGACATCAAAAGCTTTGCCATGGCGGCTCTCAGAAAAAGAACACTGCCGGAAGTGTCACGGACAGAATTAAAGAGAATACTCGAGATTCCTGATTATGGATTCTCTCATGACCCACTCGAAGATGCTGAAATGCAAGCCGCTCTTTTCTTCGGGCTTCTTCACAAGGTAGGCTGACATGTCTTACCTTCATACACCCCTCGCGCTCACTTGGGCGCGAGGTTTTTATTGTTTTCGATTATGAAATAAATTGCTATATTGTGTAGATGAAAGTAAAAGAGCTTAGAGCGACATTCTTGAGTTTTATGGAAGAAAAAGGGCATGTCATCGTCCCCTCATCTCCGCTTGTGCCCGAAAATGACCCTACAACGCTCTTTACGGGCTCTGGCATGCAACCGATGCTGCCGTATCTACTCGGACAGCCACACCCAAGCGGAAAACGTGTGGCTGACTCTCAAAAAGCGTTTCGGAGTCAAGACATAGAAGAAGTTGGCGATAACCGTCATACGACTTTTTTTGAAATGATTGGAAATTGGTCTTTTGGAGATTATTTCAAAGAAGAGCAAATTACATGGATGTGGGACTTTCTAGTGAGCAAGTTAAAGCTCGATCCTGAAAATTTTTATCTCACATGTTTTATTGGTAATGATTCTCTTGGTGTACCTCGTGATACATATTCGGCAGAACTTTGGCAAGCTTTTTTTAAAAAGAAAGGAATAGATGTTGGAATCGGCGAAAATCCCGAGAAAGATGGTATTCGAACAATCAATGGAGTAAGAGATCATATATTTTACTATTCCGAAAAAAAGAATTGGTGGAGCCGCACAGGAGCACCTGCAAATATGCCCATTGGAGAGCCGGGTGGTCCGGATACTGAGATGTTTTATGACTTTCACCCAGAACTAGGACGAAGCTGTATTCCAAATACTCCGTTTAGTGGTGAATTTTGCCATGTAAACTGTGATTGTGGACGATTTGTGGAAATAGGTAATAACGTATTCATGCAGTACAAAAAAACTGCACAAGGCTTTGAAGAGTTGCCACAAATGAACGTTGACCACGGCTCAGGACTTGAACGTATTTGTGCTGCTGTAAATGATGATGGTGATGTCTTTAATATTGATATCTTTGAAAACGCAAAGAAAACCATTGAAAATCTTTCTGGAAAAGCGTATACGGGCGAAGCGCAGTATGCATTTCGAGTAATTCTCGATCATATTCGCGCTGCAACATTTTTAATAAGCGATGGGGTGCTTCCGGGAAACAAAGACCAGAGCTATTTTGTACGGCGCCTCATTCGTCGTGCGGTACGGTTTGCTCGCAACCTCGACATTCACACAAACTTTTGTGCCGAAGTTGCAGATTCATTTATTCAAGTCTACAAAGACGAGTACACAAACCTTGAAACTAACAAAGACGTTATTCTTGGCGAAATAACAAAAGAGGAGGAGAAGTTTAGAAAAACACTTGAGAATGGAATGAAGGAGTTTGAAAAAGCTATCATAGAAATTCATAAATCAGTTAACGGAGAAACAAAAGAGATAATTAGACATTTGTCGGGCCGCATCGCTTTTGATCTACTTCAGTCATATGGATTCCCAATTGAGCTTACAGAAGAACTTGCAAAAGAGCGAAACATCATTGTGGACCGGGAGGAATTTGAAAAGCATAAAAAAGAACATTCTGATCAATCTCGCACAGCATCAGCTGGAAAATTCAAAGGTGGCTTAGGTGGCGATGGGGAAATGGAAGTCAAGTTCCACACAGCCACACACTTGCTCCATCAAGCACTCCGCGAGGTACTTGGCGAGCACGTATTGCAAAAAGGCTCAAACATCACTCCTGAACGCCTCCGCTTTGACTTTTCTCATGATGCAAAAATGACCGACGAAGAAAAAAAGAAAGTAGAAAATCTTATTAATTCAAAAATTGCTGCAGATTTACCAGTAACACGTGAAGAAGTCTCATTTGAAGAAGCAAAAGCACGTGGTGCTATTGGACTTTTTGAAGACAAATACAGTGACGTGGTGAGCATTTACCGAATAGGTGAGGGCACAAAACGTGGTGATAGCAATCTGTACTCAATCGAGTTTTGTGGCGGTCCACATGTAGAACGTCTTGGGGTGCTCGGAACGTTTAAAATTCAGAAAGAAGAAGCTGTAAGCGCTGGTGTGCGACGAATTAAGGCTGTGTTGATATAAAAAGACGTTCTTTCGGGGGGTCACGATAGTGTACTTGACAAGACTGCTCTTATTGTGTATAGTATAGATGGTTGATCATTTTGAATTGCCCCAAAGAGGAGGTATTATGCTCCGATTAAGAGTAACAGTATCTCTACAGTGTCCTCACTGTAGAGAGTCGATTAACGCCCACTCCCCGAACTGCCCAGCTCATGATCTTCAGAAGCTTGTCGAGAAGCGCATGGCATCCACTGGACTATGCCCGGTATGCAAGAAAGAGTCGGCATCTGTTGAATTAAATGCCGGTGACTTTTACGAGTGTCGTAAATGTCATACGCAATTCTCAACAGCCGAAAGCGGCTCAGCCGAGGAAGACTGGACATGGTTAACAATCAACGGCGAGTTCATTATCGTCATCGTGCTCAAGGATAAAGGCAAGGGAGACTTTCCTCTTGACAAGCTCTTTGAGGAAGCGCGGCAGAGACTAAAGAAGAAAAGAAAGCAAGCACCTACCTGAACTGTGAAAACTTGTGACGATTAGTCCGGTTTTTGCTTAAATAGGTCGTAAAACAAGAAGAGCCTGACCAGCTCTTTTTTCATTATTTATTTTTGAGAATACGGTATACTTAATCTCATGCAACGCGGCACGTTACTTTCAAAAGAAAAGTGTTTTTTAATTCTTGATATCTATCTTGGGGGTGTTGATGCTGTGCTTGTAGAAAATAAAAAGATTACTAAAAACGCGCACGCAGAAATTGCTCTCTCTACCGAAGATCCTGTCGCGACTTTTTTGCTTCAAGCGGAAGACCTCATACAAGAAAGCATCGCCAACCTTTCAGCAAAAGCTAAAGACATCCCAGTTTTAGTTTCTGTAGCTCCACCTCTGTCTCATTCCACCAAAGAAGAAGTTACTTTTTCTGAGACCGACAAAAACTTTTTTAACACCTCGTATACAACCATATATGATAAAGAGCTAGTGCTTCCGATGCCACATAAAAACATACTCCAAAATTTTGCCCATGACGGCGTGATTGTAGAACACCCGCCCGAAAACCGAACTATAAACGGTTACGCGACTAAAAATCTAGAGCAAAAAGGTATTCGGAGCGCGGATCTTTATGAAACGTGGATCCAAGGAACTGTTTATAATGCCATTGAGAAAGTGAAAATTAAATATTCACTTGGCAGCATGCTTTTTGTTGCCCCGTATGCAATACAAAATACATTCATTTTTGGACCTTACATGAGCTGTCTGTATGTAGAAGACAATGGGTTCCTTGTCGGTATAGGTACAGAAACGGTTGTTCGAGATGTGGCTAAAGAGCTTTCGCTTTCTGTATATCAGGTCAAAGATGTATTAAAAGGTATTCTGCGTGGTCACATAGAAAAAGAAATTGTATACAAAAAAACAAAACATCTGATTGATACGGCAATAGAAAACACGGTTCGTTTTGCACATATCGACGTATACAAAAAATATCTCTGGAGATGCACTACAAACGACCTTGGTTTTGATCAGATTCTTAGAGATGCACTTTATGACCACAGAAACATTACACTACAACCAACATCAAATTCAATAATCACACATATACTAAAAAATACGTTACAATAAAATCATCGCTGTATGCAAGACATTGTACCTAAGAAAAGTATCCGAGAAATTACTAAGCCACACGTACCTCGTGCACTTGAGGCAAGCTTGCACCCTCATCCGCAGAAACAAAAAACAGAAGACATACAAACAAAAGGGACACCGGGTGGGAGAGAGTACGTACATACAAAGAATATCCCTCCTCGAATTGCTGAAAAAGTAGAAAGAAAGGAGAGAGCAGGTAAAATACTTTTCGGCTTGTTTGTACTCATCTGTGCTGCCGTTCTATACTTTTTGCATACAAACAAAAGTGTCACTGTCTACATAACTCCTGAAATCAAAACCGTGCAGCTAGACAAGCAAGATATCGTTATTCCTAACAGTGATATTAAAACACTCGAGGTAAGCACCACGTCAATCATTGCTCTCAAAACAACAACCGGCACCCCAACAATAACAAAAGCGAAAGGGGAGGTTATTATTTACAATGCCAATTCAACATCACAAACTCTTGTCGTTGGCACAAGACTTAAAACCAAAAATGGGCTTATATACAGGTTAGATGAGCGGGTTGTGGTCCCTGCTTCAAAAAGAGAAGCCGGAAAAGAGATTCCTGGTTCTATAACCACCAAAGTTACAGCCGACAAGGGCGGTGAAGCTTATAATGTTGCTCAAACAGACTTCGTCTTTCCAGGTCTAGAAGGCTCTCCTCGATACAAAACAGTCTATGCTCGTACAAAAAGCAATATTACAGGTGGCGCTCAAACTAGTGCAGTAGCACTAGACGAAGTAGACAAAAAAGAAAAAATCACGTCCCTTCAAGACGAAGCCTCTCCTCTGCTTAAGTCAGAGATCACAAAGAAGCTCGAGGGTAGTATTGCAATCGGCACCCCATCTACAACACATGTATTCAAAAACATAGACGACAAACAAGGCGAAGTTCAAATCATTACAACCGTACAAGCAGTCGACAGTAACACCTTTGCTTCTCTTGTGGCAAGAAAGCCCAATACCAGCACAAGCACAACAGCTCTCATGGGAAATACGCAAAGTATCACACTTGCCAAAGAGCAGTCGGGGAGCACGTCAACTATTGTTCGGAGTAAAGACGAAGTGAGTATACGAGTGCTTCCAACAAGTGCCTTTATCCAGGACACCTTAACAGGTAAGCCGTTCTCTGAATTTAGAGACCTTGTTTCAAATTTTGAAGATGTGCGAGAAATTAGATTTACCTCACGTCCATTTTGGATGCGAGCGTTTCCGAAACCGTCATACATAGAAATTCAAATTCAAAACTAATATATCTGCGTGATTGTTATTTTGTAGATGTGCTATATACTACTCTCTATATATACTATGTCAGATAAAGATAAAGAGACGGTTCTGGGACAGGTAGTTGAAGCTCTTCCGAGTACCTTGTTTCGAGTGAAGCTCCAAGAAGATGGAAGGGAAGTCCTCTCGTACTTGGGCGGCAAAATGAGGATAAACAAAATACGTATTTTAGTTGGGGACAAAGTGGCACTTTTGATTGATCCATATGGTGGAAAAGCGCGTATTGTCAAAAGACTCTAAAATCCTTGCGTTAAACAAAAAAATATCGTATTATACATAACCATATTGCCGTTATCATGAAAATTAAATCAACAATTAAGGCAAAAGACCTACGAAATGGAGAATTTCTTGTTCGAAGAAAAGGGAAACTTTTTCGAATTAACAAAAAAGATCCATCTCGAAAAGCTCGACAGGGCTAGATAAAGGGTATATAAATTATTAAAACACATGCGAATTTCAGGTATTACAATCCCAGAGAAAAAACGGCTCGAAATCAGCCTCACTTCAGTGTATGGAGTAGGTCGCCCTCGAGCAAAAGCTATTCTCAAAAAACTAAAGATTGACGAAAGTAAAACAGCTAAAGATCTTTCTGAAGCAGAAGAAAATGCTATCCGAAAAGAATTAGAAGCTTTCAAAATAGAAGGCGACCTCAAGCGTGAGGTTGCTCAAAACATTAAGCGCCTCAAAGACATCAAAGCATATCGTGGTGTTCGGCACTTACGAAAGATGCCTGTTCGAGGCCAGCGAACAAAAACAAATTCTCGTACCGTACGAGGTAATGTTCGTAAGACTATGGGTAGCGGTCGACGAAAAGCTGAAAAGACATAATCTTGAATTCATAACTACTTACAATAACTATGGGAAAAAAACGAATTGTTAAAAAAGCAGGATCTACAATGGATCAAGGTCTCAAGGCTCGATCTTTAGCTAAACTTGTTAAACGGAAGCTCACACACGGGGTTCTTCATGTTGAAGCAACCTACAACAATACAAAAGTAACCCTCTCTGATCTTGAAGGAAACACTCTCGCATGGTCTTCAAGCGGAGCACTTGGGTTTAAGGGTGCAAAAAAAGGCACACCTTTCGCGGCATCTAAAATCGGTGAACTCCTAGGAGAAAAAGCTCTTCAGGCTGGCATCAAAGAAATTGACGTTATTATCAAAGGTGTTGGCTCTGGTCGAGAAGGAGCGCTCCGAGCATTTATTGCTCATGGAATCGAAGTCCGCACCATCAAAGACAGAACCCCAATCCCTCACAATGGTCCAAAGGCACCTAAGCCACGACGTGTATAATCCTTCTATAATTGTATGAAACTTAAAGCAAAAATCGCACGACGAATCGGTGAACCACTCATTGGCCAAGCAAAGAAAGTCTCGGTCATCAAAAGAAATTTCCCACCAGGACGGCTCGACTCACAACGAAAACACAAAACTTCATCATCCGAATACAAAGGACAGATGAAAGAAAAGCAGAAGGTACGTTTTAGTTATGGACTCAAAGAACATCAGTTCAAGTCATACGTAAAAGCAGCTGCTCTTACAAAAAACCCAACAGAGACTCTCTTTGGCACCCTTGAACACCGCCTCGATAACGTTGTATACCGCTCTGGATTCGCAAAGACAAGACAGCACGCACGACAACTTGTAACTCACGGACACGTGACCGTAAACGGCAAAAAACTTAATGTTCCTTCCTACATCACAAAAAAGAATGATGTTGTCGCTATCCGTGAGGGTAGTGTAGGAAAGAGTCCGTTTCTTCTTGTTAAAGAAACTATCAAGGAACATAAAGAGCCTTTATGGCTTAAAGTAGATAAGATGGAGTTAAAGTCAGAAGTTACAAGTGAGCCAAAAGACACAGAGCGATCCTTCAACCTCCAAACAGTACTCGAGCTCTACAGTCGCTAAAAGTGGATAAACTGTTTGCATTTTGTCAAGCGGTACTGTATAATTTATAAATTCTAGTCTGTTCGAGCGTATATTTATGTCACATTCAATACTTTTACCTTCCAAACCAAAAATAGTTTCGGAAGATGCGTTTTCTGGCGTTTATGAGATAGACGGCCTTTACCCTGGGTATGGTCATACATTAGGTAACTCATTACGAAGAATCATTCTTTCGTCGTTGCCTGGTGTTGCCATCACATCAGTTAAAATTGATGGCGTTGACCATGAGTTCTCAACAATTCCTGGAATTAAGGAAGATGTTATTACTATTCTCTTGAACCTAAAGCGCATCCGATTTGCCATGGCAAGTGATGAGCCTCAAGTGGTGACAATCGATGTAAAAGGTGAACGTATTGTTACCGCAAAAGATATCGATGTGGGAGGACAAGTGGAGATAACCACAAAAGATCAATACATCTGCGAACTTACACAAAAGAGCACTGTTTTTTCAGTCGAAATGACACTCGAAAAAGATCTCGGATACGTTTCTAAAGAAAATCTTCGAAAAGAAAAAACCCCGATCGGAACCATTGCTCTTGATGCCTCATTTACACCTATCAGACGAGTAAGCTACGAAGTCGAAAATATGCGCGTTGGCGACAGAACAGACCACAACAGACTTCGCCTCATCATCGAAACAGATGGCACTATCAGTCCACGAAAAGCCCTCGAGACTTCTATCGAGACAATGATCACACAGTTACAGTCAATTGTTGGATTTCGAGAAAGTTTATCCGCTCAAGCAAATGAGGTCGAAGTCAAAGAAGACGTAGATCTGACTAAGATAAAAATTGAAGATCTAGACATTTCAAAACGATCTCAAAACGCACTCCTAGAAGTGGGTATAAAATCGGTCGCAGGACTCGCTCGAAAGTCATCTCAAGACCTGTTAGAAATTGACGGTATTGCAGAAAAGGGTGTTGAGGAAATTCGTGAAGCACTTGTAAAGTTTGGTGTCACGTTAAAAGATTAAATTAAGGTATGAATCATCATAAATCAGCTAGAAAGTTTGGTCGAGAGAAAAATGCGCGTACTGCACTCATGCGGAGTCTTGTACTTGCTTTGATTGACAAAGAAAGTATCACCACAACAGAAGCAAAGGCAAAAGAACTTCGACCAAGAATAGAAAAACTCGTTACGAAAGCAAAAGAGTCAACACTTGCAAACAAGCGAGTTGTATTAAGCCGGCTCTACAACAATACAAAAGCAATGCGAAAACTCTTTGGAGACATCTCTCCTCGTTTTGAGGGGGTAAGCGGTGGTTACACAAGAATCGTGAAGCTCGGGGCGCGCAAAGGTGACGCAAGTAAGATGGCAGTAATCGAATTTACCAAGTAGTATGAAATACACAATCGACGCAACAAACCAATCTCTTGGAAGAATCGCCACACAGGTAGCTTCTATCTTGAATGGTAAAAATACTGTTACATTTGCAAAAAATAAAACTCCGAATAGTATCGTAGAAGTGACCAACGCTTCAAAGCTTAAAGTAACAGGTAAAAAAATGGATGTTTCTGTTCATAAAAAGTACTCTGGATATCCAGGAGGTCTTGTGGAAGAAAAGCTTTCTCATGTAGTGTCTAAAAAAGGCTACAGCGAGCTTATTCGCCATGCTGTTGAGGGAATGCTTCCTAAAAACAAGCTCCAGAAAATTCGCATGAAGCAATTAACAATTTCTGAATAAGTGGTATGACGACAAAAAAATACATTGAATCAGTAGGACGAAGAAAGACAGCCATTGCGCGAGTACGAATATCGGAAGCAGCAAAGAGAGTAATCACGGTCAACGACAAAGAGCTTTCTGTATATTTCCCAACAAAAGAGCTTCAAATGATTGTACTCTCACCACTCGAAGCAGGAGAGCTTGTACACACATACTCGGCATCTGTAAAAGTTCTTGGTGGAGGCATTCACGCACAAGCAGAAGCAGTGCGACACGGCCTTGCACGTTCACTTGTAAAAAGTGAGCCAGCAATCAAGGACGCCCTCAAAAAACTCGACTTACTCAAGCGTGACCCTCGAGCGGTAGAACGAAAGAAATTCGGTCTCAAAAAAGCTCGTAAAGGTCCGACGTGGTCTAAGCGATAGGAAAAACATTATAAAAAAAACCGTGGAATCCTCCATGGTTTTTTTATAAGAAAGAACCCGAACAACGGGTTCTTTTGGGGTGACAGTTATTGTCTCGGAAGGCGGGGGACAAGTTTTTCTAGTCCTTGTATGTCTTGAAAAATTAAGGATGCTAAATATTTCCAGGACAAAGCATTTCGAGAAAAGGAACGCAGAGAGTACGTGTTTACATGGATGTTATTCTCAGGGTCTCCGTCCCATTCAAAATATCCAGGCCTAAACGCTACATTTCCGAAACAGAAGAATACCATATCTTCGTACCGGTACGCTGGTCCAATTGACCCAGGGCTCGAGGAATCTATCTTGACTACAAAAGCAACTTCGATGTCTCTTCCTGGTAATCCCCTAACATCATCTGTTTCTACTTCCTTCTGTTCACAAATGAAACGTTCAACCCCAGGAATAATCCTGCCGAACTCTTCGTCAGTAGGTAACACTACCTTTATCCTCTGAGAGAGCTCACCAAAATGTCTCAGCCAAGACTGTAACCTCTGAAAACCTTGCGCTGAGATGGGTTTGGTTTTTTTCGGAGCTATAGGAACATCTCTATCAATACTTTTTCTTGGCACAGCACGATCTCCTTACGCTCATAAAACAACGGTTAACGAACAACTGATGTGATACTACTTAAAGCACGAGTCACTGTCAATGAATCGATGCAAAAACTGCCAAAATATGGTAGTTTTTTGTATATATGGATGAGAAAGAAATGAATGAAGAATATAAAGATGATGTATCTTTTGAAGCAACAGACTCTGAAGGAGGCGAGGAGACAAAAGACTCAAAAATAAAAAAGCTTCGTGAAGAAATCGAAAAGTTGCGCAAGGAGCGTGATGAATACTTGACCGGCTGGCAGCGCGCAAAGGCAGACTATGTGAATCAAGCGAAAGCTCATGCTGAAGAACGTGCCGAACTCATTAAAAGCGCAGCGAGAAAAACTATTATCACTATTTTGCCGAGCCTCGATACATACGATCTTGCTAAAGGGAATACGGCTTCATGGAATGCGGTTGACCCAAACTGGCGCATGGGCATTGAGTACATATTCCAACAGCTTTTGGGAAGCCTTGAGAGCGAGGGCTTAAAGAAGTTCGGTACGATAGGAGAGCCATTTGACCCAAACCTCCACCAGAGTATTGAAGCTATCCCAGTTTCTGATAGAATGCAAGACAATACCGTGATTGCAGTTTTGCAAAGTGGCTATATGCTACATGAGAAAGTGATACGTCCAGCGAAGGTGAATGTCGGCATATTTACACAAGAATAACATTGAATTTTATGGCAAAAATTATCGGAATTGACCTAGGAACGACAAATTCAGCGGTTGCCATTATTGAAGCAGGGCAGCCAAAAATAATTGAAAACATTGAAGGCAATAGAACAACTCCATCTATCGTGGCACAAGCAAAAAATGGAGAGCGTCTCGTTGGCCTTCTTGCAAAACGACAAGCGGTGACCAACCCTCACAACACCATCTATGGCGTAAAGCGCTACATGGGGCATCGCTTTGATGATACAGAAATCCAGAAAGATAAAGCTATTGTTCCGTACAAAATCAAAAAATCAGAGAACGGCGGTGTACATGTGGAAATGGATGGAAAAGACTATCGTCCAGAAGAAGTCTCTGCAATGATTTTGCAAAAAATCAAAACAGATGTGGAAGCAAAACTTGGCGAAAAAATTACCGAAGCGGTCATTACCGTTCCGGCATACTTCAACGACTCACAGCGCCAAGCAACAAAAGACGCAGGTAAAATTGCCGGCCTTGATGTAAAACGCATCATCAATGAACCAACCGCCGCAGCGCTTGCGTACGGCTTTAACTCAAAAAAGAATCAGCAAATTGCTGTATACGACTTCGGAGGAGGAACGTTTGATGTTTCGATCCTTGAAGTAAGTGACGATGTGATAGAGGTGAAGTCAACCGACGGAGACTCACACTTAGGCGGTGAAGACATCGATCAAAAAATCGTAAAATGGATAGGAGACGAGTTTAAAAAAGAAAGCGGTATTGATGTGACAGGCGACCCACTCGCGCTACAGCGCCTCAAAGAAGCAGCAGAAAAAGCGAAACATGAGCTCTCGACCACAATGGAGTCCGAGATTAATATTCCATTTATCACCTCGGATGCGGCAGGTCCAAAGCACTTACTTTTGAAAATGTCTCGTGCGCAACTTGAGACACTTGCAAAAGAATACATCGACCGCTCGATTGAAATCACAAAACGTGCGCTTGAAAACTCTCCGTTTAAGAAAGAAGATATCGACGAAGTGATCCTTGTAGGAGGGCAAACACGCATGCCCGCGATTGTAGAAGCAGTGAAAAGCTTCTTTGGTAAAGAGCCAAACAGAACCATCAACCCAGATGAAGTGGTAGCCCTCGGTGCCGCAGTGCAAGCCGGCGTACTTCAAGGTGACGTGAAAGACGTTCTCTTACTTGATGTTATTCCGCTTTCACTTGGCATTGAGACAATGGGAAATGTTGCCACAAAGCTTGTAGAGCGCAACACCACCATCCCAACATCTCGCTCGCAAGTCTTTTCGACAGCGGCTGACAATCAAACTTCGGTAGAGATTCACATTGTACAAGGTGAACGCCCTATGGCAGCCGACAATAAGTCACTCGGACGTTTTGTACTTGACGGTATTCCCCCAAGCCCTCGTGGTGTACCACAGGTAGAGGTAACTTTTGACATCGATGCAAACGGAATTTTGCAAGTAAAAGCAAAAGACAAGACCTCTGGCAAAGAGCAGAGTATCCGTATTGAAGCGTCGTCTGGACTCAAAGAGGAAGACAT
>JALHNF010000002.1:0-9373 GCA_022843645.1 Minisyncoccota bacterium
CTGTCGAGAAATGCAAACATTCGCTCGCCACGAAGCGTCACCGCAACACCTACCGCATCACCCTCTCGAAGCTTAAAGGCCGCGATAGATTTCTTTGCTTTTCGAATTGTTGGTTTTTGACCAGCGATTTTTGCAAGACGATCAATAATGAAATCATTCTTGTGCTTGTCCTGCTTCATCTTGGTACCCGTTGCTGCAGAGAGAACGACTTTGATAAGTCGAGGCGCGGCGAGTTTGGCGGTGTATCCAAACTGGTCTTTCATCACCTCAAAGGCTTTCGCTTGTTTTTCTTTAATTGTTTGCATAATGCATAATGCACGATTGTCTTCTTTTTGGGGAAGATATACGTCGCATTGGATTAAAATAATAAACTTGTAGACAGGTATGGTTGCTACGAAGTTTCCATACTGTAGCACACATTTTTGAAATGTAAAAATAAGACCTGAGACTCTCGTTGAGTTTCAGGTCATTAAGCGCCCACCTTCTTCATTATTTCGGCTTCTTTTTCTTTAGAACCTTATGCAAGAATCTCTGAAGTAATCTTCTCCAAAGATCCCCTTGCCTACCTCGGAGCCTATTGGCGAGGTCGGTCATCATACCAATACAATCTTTCGGAATACTGATGGTAATGGTTGTAAAATCACGCCGATCCTTCATCTCACACTCCTTCAGTAGAGGTATTGAATTCGTATCATGCCCTTCTGTGAAAGTCAAAACAAAACCCCGTATCATGATACGGGGTTTTGTTTTGACTTTGTTTACAGTTACTCAGCTTTTTTGGTAGTCTTTTTTGCAACCTTCGCTTTTGGTGCTTTTGTGGTCTTTGCAACTTTTTCCGTTGGGCGTACGTTTGAAACAGACATTGGATGCGCTATTTCAATGGTTGAACCTTTAGCGTTTCGAGTTGGCTTTACGTGTTTCTTTTTTAGATTCACACCTTCCAAGATAACCTGCTGTGTCTTTGGAAATGCTTTCGCGATCACTGCAGTTTTACCCTTGTGTGCGCCACGAATCACCTCTACTGTTTGTCCTTTTTTTACATGCATACTCATATTGGTTTAGATTACTTCAGGCGCGAGAGATGCTATTTTCTTGTAGCCATCAATCTTACTTTCAGAAAACTCTTTAGGTATTGGCCCGAACACGCGACCTGCTTTCGGATCTTTTTTTACTTTATCTACAAGCACAACAGCATTTTCGTCGAAGTAGATGTATGATCCGTCTTTTCGTCGGAACTGTTTTCGTTGTCGCACCACAACACCATACACAACATCTTTTTTCTTTGTTGCTTTTCGTGGCTCAGCAACTTTGATGGAGAGCACAACTAAGTCTCCGATCTGTGCGTAGCGACGCTTTGATCCGCCGAGGACTTTGAATACTCGTCCGAATTTTGCACCTGAGTTGTCTGCAACTTTTACGTTTGTTCCTACTTGAATCATACTCTACTTTATAATTAATTATTTAACTTTATTAATAACGACAAAATGTTTATCTTTTGAAAGCGGCCGAGACTCCTCGATGATGACCGTGTCACCAACTTTGTACTCTCCTTTTTCATCGTGCGCTTTATACTTTTTGTCTACTGAGTAGAACTTTTTATACTTTGGATGCTCTACATAGCGAGAGACCGACACGACAACAGTCTTCTGCATTTTGTCAGAAACGACTGTTCCCTTTAATTGTTTTTTTGTTGATTGTTTCTTTTGCATACTATTGTTATTCACGAGCAATGACCTTTGTCTTTACTGGAAGTTTTGTACCGGCTTTTCGTAATGCTTCTCGTGCAACAGTTTCAGAAACACCATCAACTTCAAATAGTACACGTCCTGGGCGCACGTCGAAACAGTACCCCTTGAGGTCTCCCTTTCCTTTACCCATCGGCACTTCGGCTGCTTTTTCGGTAATAGGTCGATCAGGGAAAACACGGATCCATGACTTTGCAGTTTTACCAAGCTGTCGTGCCATCGCACGCCGTGCGGCTTCGAGCTGATTTGAGAACACACGAGCCTGAGACTGAGCCTTAAGGCCGAAAGAGCCGAACGCAAGCGTAACACCTCGTGTTTCAGGTTTGACGAGTTTCTTGGTGCCCTTACGGTCACTGTGCCACTTTCTATGTTTTACTTTTTTAGGAAATAACATACTCGTTTTTTAATTCTTTCGGTCTCGCTTATCGTTCACGTCTTTCTCAAACACTTCGCCTTTATAAATCCATACCTTAATACCGATAATACCATACGTCATGAGCGCTCGTTCTCGAGCAAAGTCAATGTCTGCTCGAAGTGTTTGGAGTGGGATGTTACCCTTGAGCACTTTTTCTGTGCGGGCCATATCTGCCCCACCAAGACGGCCTCCTATTTCAATTTTTGCTCCTTTTACATTTCGGTTTTGCATCACTTTTTCAAGTGTTTGCTTGAGCACTCGACGAAACGGAAGGCGCTTTTCGAGTCCTTCTACCACCATGAGCGCAACGATTTTTGCGTCCGCTTCTGGCTCTCGTACTTCTACAACGTCGATTTTAAAATCTTGGAGCTTACCGAGCTTCATGCGACGCATGTATTTTTCAAGATCGGTTTTGATTTTTGTCATTCCTTCACCACTTCGACCAATAATGAGTCCTGGTCGCGCAGTTGCAATGATGATACGTGATGATTTTGAACCACGTTCAATTTCAACAGAAGAAACATGCATGGTACGAAGTTTCTTTACGAGATACTCTCGTAAGAATACATCGCCTCGCAGGAGGGTTTTGAATTCTTTTTTGTCAGCAAACCATCGGCTCTTCCAGTCTCGAAGAATACCAAGTCGGTGTGCGTAAGGATGTACTGTATGTGGCATAAATTATTTTTGTTCTAATGTAAGCACGACAGTACTTGAGCGCTTAAGAATTCGAGCACCGGATCCTCTTGCTCGAGGCATCATTCGTTTCAAAACAACTCCAGCATCCACACGGATGTCTTTTACGGAGAGGTCTGACTCAGATGCACTTGTCGTGTTTTTTGCGTTTGCAATTGCTGAACGAAGAAGGTTTGCAACAGGGAGCGCAGCGCGCTTTGGAAGAAACTGCAATTGTTCAAGTGCGTGAGACACACGCTTACCTTTTATAAGGTTTGCGACGAGTCGTACTTTACGAGGCGCTTGTCTATAGTTTGTAAGTTGGGCTTTCATATACTATTTCTTCTTAGTGTCAGTTGTTGCTTTGGCGGTCTTTGCAGCATCGATTTCGGCTTGCTTCTTCTTCATGTCGAGCTCTTTCTGCATCTTACCTCCGTGTCGAGTGAATTTTCGTGTTGGTGAAAATTCTCCAAGTTTGTGACCTACCATTTCCTCGGTAACAAGAACATCAATAAACTGTTTGCCATTGTATACCTGGAATGTAAATCCGACCATCTCTGGAGAAATATCACTTCGGCGAATCCATGTCTTAATAGGCCCTGTACTTTCAGGTCGTTTGCCAAGTACTTTTTTTAGTACTCGCTCATCAACATATGGGCCTTTCTTGATTGATCGTGTCATGTATTCAGAAAAAATGAGCCTTACGGCTCTCTGCTTGCTAGAATAGCACGCAAAGAGTCAGGCGTCAAAGGTTATTTTCGTAATTTCTTCGCTCGACGCGTCACAATGTGAACGTTTGAGTATTTCTTTGGAGTACGTGTCTTTCGACCGCCAGTGACCTTACCCCATTGAGTTTTCGGTCGTTTGGTTCCACGTCCTTGTCGTCCTTCTCCACCACCGTATGGGTGGTCAACCGGGTTCATCACTGAACCACGAACGGTTGGGCGAATACCAAGCCATCGTGAACGGCCGGCCTTACCAAGATTGGTGAGTCGGTATTCATCGTTAGAGACTTGCCCAATCGATGCCCAGCATAGGTCAGGAACCTTTCGCACTTCTGATGAAGGAAGCTTGAGTGAGGTGTATCCTCCGTCATGCGCAACAACTTCAATGTAGTTTCCGGCTGAGCGGCCAAGCTTTGCTCCGGCGCCAGGCTTGAGCTCAACATTGTACACAAATGTACCTACTGGAATGTTTTTGAGTATTGTTCTATTGCCAAATGTAAGCGGCGCTGTTTCAGAAACAACAAATGTTGTCCCTACTTGCACATTTTTATTTGACACAACGTATCGTCGTTCTCCATCTTTGTAGCAGACCAACGATATGAATGCCGATCGGTTTGGATCGTACTCTACGGTTTCGATTCGTGCAGGAATGTCTTTTTTGTCGTACACAAAGTCTACAAAACGATAATTTCGTTTGTGTCCGGCGCCTTTGTGTCGTGTGGTAATGCGGCCAAACGCATTTCGCCCAACTCCTCGTTTGAAGCCAGAGGTAAGTGCCTTGTGAGGCTCACTTGCTGTTAAGTACTTTCGATACGGAACCGAAAGTCTTTTTCGTTGTGATGGTGTTACAGGATTATATGATTTCATAGGTGTTATGCGGCAAATTCAATAGTCTCACCCTTTTTAAGATACACGACCACTTTTTTGTATCCTGACTCAACACCTCGTTTGCCTCCCTTGAACACATTTCGCGCAGGAATACGCACGATAGCAAGTTTGAGTGGGTTCTTTTTGTATTTTGCAATAAACGCTTTTTTGATTTCAAGCTTGTTTGCAGACTGAGGAACAGTAAACGTATACACTGAAGCATCTGTAAGAATAGACGCTTTTTCGGTCATACGAGGTGTAAGAACGACTCCCGTTGTTCCTACCTCTTTCTTTGTTTCTTTTTTAGTTCGCGCCATATTATTTTTCTACTCGAGCTTGTAATACTTTTACCGCTTCCTGTGCATCTGTCATGATAACGTACCGACTCATTACGATATCTTGCGCTGAAAGTTGTCGCGCTGTCACCAAGGTGACTTGTGGAATATTTCGAAAACTATTCACTAAAGCCCGTGGTGCTTCTGCAACCACAAGACATACTCGCGCATCTTTTCTGGTAACATTCTTTGCTCCATCAATTTTTGAAAGTGTTGCAAGAATGTTTGCAGCATCTTTTGTTTTTGAGTCCGCGAGTGCAACTTTCTCAACAAACAAAACTTTTTCACTACCAACTTTTTGACTAAGCACACTTGCAAGCGCGCCTTTTTTCATTGACGGCGTGATTGTCTTTTTGTAGTTTCGCTCATTACGAGGACCATGTGTCACACCACCACCTTTCCACAAAGGAGATCGTTTGTCGCCATGACGTGCTCGACCTGTGCCTTTTTGCTTCCACGGTTTTGCACGTGAACCTTCTACATCACCACGGTTTTTTGTATGCGCGGTATTTGCACGCTGATTTGACTCCATCGAAGTGACAACCTGATGCACCAAGTCAGCATTCCATTTTGCAGCAAAGAGACTCTCAGGGAGTGTGATATTCCCCGCCTTCGTTCCTTGTATTGAATACAGTGTTTTTTCCATATTAGTTGAGTGATCGAAGTTCGATAATGTCTCCTCGCTTTCCAGGTACAGCGCCTTTCACAAGAATGACGCCATTTTCCTTGTCTGTTGCAAGAATAGTGAGATTTTTGATAGTGACTCGATCGCCACCCATTCGGCCGGCCATACGCATGCCTTTCGCCACACGTCCGCCCGCACGACCACCACCACCGATTGATCCCGGCTCTCGTTCAGAGTGCTTCTGACCGTGAGATCGGCGACCACCTTTGAATCCATGGCGTTTTACCACACCTTGGAATCCCTTTCCTTTTGAGATTCCGGTTGCCATGATGGTGTCACCTGGGGTAAAGGTCTCTGCTGTGAGGACATCCCCGACAGCAAGTGTAGGAGCGTCTACTCGAAACTCCTGAACACGCTCGTAAGCTTTGCCACCCTGGTTTCCAAGAGTTGCTTTTGGAGTATTTTTTGCCCGTTTTTCAAACGCAGCAACGACAACGGCCTCGTATCCGTTTTTTTCGATTGTTCGGAGGCCTGTCACCGTATTATTGTCTACTGTAAGAACAGTAGCGGGAAACACAATTCCATGAGAATCATAGAACTGTGTCATATGCATTTTTTTCGTTAGTAAGAATTTCATATAGCGCAGAGGAACCGCGCGATGGCGGTTCATACGAATTAATAGGTTTGTAATGGTCTTTCTTACATCATCTTCACATCAATATCAACACCTGATGGAAGTGTAAGATTCGTAAGTGCTTCAACAAGTTTTTGCGAAGGGTTTACGATATCAAGCATTCGCTTGTGAATGCGCATTTCAAATTGCTCTCGTGCATTTTTGTACACAAAAGTTGCTCGGTTGACTGTGTACTTTTTGATGTCTGTCGGAAGTGGGACTGGACCGAGTACTTTCGCTTCGTATCGTTCAGCAACATCCATGATTTGCTTAATCGACATATCAAGGATCTTGTGCTCGTACGCACGGAGTCGAATGCGCAGCTTGTTCTCTTCACCAGTTTTTGGTGACTTTACTTTTGGAGTAGCTGTTATAGCTTTAACTGTCATAGTACAAAGGTGCGAATGCTATTTTGAAAAGATGACTCTTTTCAAAATAGTTCGATTTGGGTTAGGCAATAATTTTTGTTACCACACCTGCACCTACCGTTCGTCCACCTTCTCGAATAGCAAATCGTTGCTGTTCTTCAAGGGCGATTGGAGCAACAAGTTTTACAGTAAATTTAACGTTGTCGCCCGGCATTACCATTTCTGTTCCTGCGGCGAGTGTTACGTCTCCTGTTACGTCAGTTGTTCGAACGTAGAATTGAGGCTTGTAGCCATTAAAGAATGGGGTATGTCGTCCACCTTCTTCTTTCTTAAGAACGTATACTTCACACTCGAAGTCTGTATGAGGTTTTACTGTCCCTGGTTTTGCAAGTACTTGTCCACGAGTGATATCTTCTTTCTTTGCACCACGAAGAAGAATGCCGGCATTGTCTCCTGCCATACCTTCATTCAACGTTTTGTTGAACATTTCAATACCTGTAACGGTTGTCTTTGCAGTGTCTTTGAGACCTACGATCTCGATTTCTTCACCAACTTTCACGATACCACGTTCAATTTTTCCTGTTACGACAGTTCCACGACCTTCAATGGTAAAGATGTCTTCTACTGGCATAAGGAACGGCTTTGTGGTGTCACGTTCTGGTACTGGAATCCATGTGTCTACTGCATTCATGAGGTCTACAACCTTCTGAGCCCATGGATCATTAATGTCTTTCGCTTCAAGAGCCTTAAGACCTGAACCACGAATGATAGGAGTGTTTGCGCCGTCAAACCCTTGTTTTGTAAGGAGTTCTCGGAGTTCTTCCTCTACCAACATGATCATTTCTTCATCATCAACCATGTCACATTTGTTCAAGAATACAACCATCTTAGGCACACCTACTTGCTTTGCAAGGAGGATGTGTTCTCGTGTTTGTGGCATTGGTCCGTCTGTGGCTGCACACACCAAGATTGCACCGTCCATTTGAGCGGCACCGGTAATCATGTTTTTGATGTAGTCAGCGTGACCCGGAGCGTCGATATGAGCATAGTGGCGAGTTGCTGTTTCGTACTCATTGTGAGAAAGCGAAATGGTAATACCACGAGCTTTTTCTTCAGGAGCCTTGTCAATTTCGTCAATACCTCGAAGTTTTACTGTGTTTCCAGCAAGTGAAAGCACATTAAGGATAGCCGCGGTAAGAGTTGTCTTTCCGTGGTCTACGTGTCCGATTGTACCCACATTGAGGTGGGGTTTTGATCTACTAAAATCTGCCATAAATGTACAAATAAATATAATTAAACCTATTAATTTTTTAACACACGCACTCATCTATTCGAATGCGAACGCAAAAACACGCATATATCGCGATAGGTCCAATTGTAGCATTTTCTATAAAAAAGTACAGGGGGGCTTTATACCCCTACGCCACCATGTTCTTTATGTGAAGGGTTTTATTATGCCTATGGATACCTCAGTCTACTGTACTAGTTAAAGTATCGTCGATCGGTGTATTCAAGTCTGTATTGTATTGACTCTTGTTATTTGTAGGAGTTGGTTCGTAAGGAGGTGTATCCAGTTCAACAACAGCGCTTTTAGCACTTGACTCTTCTTGATTAGTTTCTTGAGATAGATCTCTGGTTATCATTGGACTATCAATTTCAGTCTGCATATCGACACCCCCTGCCTTCTCAACAGAAGGCGCTTGTCCTTGTGTGCCTGTATTTTGCAAAAGAGTAAGAAATTCTGCCTCTGTAACACAGATATTACCAACACAGAGCTTCTCAGTTTTAATTTCTTCCACAAACAATCTTTCAGCTATCATGTCTTGTACCATAACTAACCCTCGAGAAATAGTAACACCGAAATACTCAAAGGCTTGTGTAATGCGTTTCCAAATGTCTGAGACAATGAATGTTTCAAGAAAAAAAGAGTCTTCTGTGCCTATATCTCCAAGTTTCTGATTGAGCTCTTTGAGAGCAGCCACAACATAGTACACAAGAGGTTGGCTATCGACGACCCTAAAACCTTCGTCATTTATTGACACCAGGTGTGGAAATACTGCTTCAACATCTTGTGCGACAAGACCTGTAATGCGTGTATCGCCAACATATTTATACTTTTCTATTGCGGTTTCGTTCCAGGAATATGTTGACGGCTTAAGAGCAATAACTTTTTCAAACATACTTTCAAGATATACAACATCTGTTTTGAGATTTTTATCTGAGGTACATGTTCCTGCAAGCGATGCGCCATCATATCGCTGAAGACAGCCATTTGTTCCTGCGTTTCCGACACGGGCATCGCCAAAGACCTGAAGCTTAGTAGCAGGAGTGCTTGTACCGATACCCACAAAACTACTAGCAACCGGTGTTGCAGACTGAGTTGGCCCAATATGAATACTAGTAGCAAAAATACTATTTCCCAGATTAAGCTGCCGTGCAGCGCTGTTTGTTGTATAGGCGCCAATCGCAATAGAGTCAGAGAAACCGCTGGTATTTGTGTTGTTACCAATAAGAATAGATGTGCTTGCGACACCTACAGTATTATCTACCGTATCGTTTTGACCAGATTGTGAGCCGATAAAGATAGCGCGTCGTGCGCCAGATGCATTTTGACCGGAATTCTGACCAAAGAAGTTCGAGAAGCTTGCGTCTGTAGCACCTGAGCCAGCAAGCTCTCCTAAGAAATTTGAGTTTGAGGCGTTTGATGCGTTCTGACCAGCGTTTTGGCCAAAGAAGTTTGCATGTATTGCGGAGATTGCTCCACTACCAGCGTTTTGGCCAAAGAAGTTTCCATTAGTGGCGTTTGATGCGTTCTGACCAGCGTTTTGGCCAAAGAAGTTTGAATTCTGAGCACTTGAAGCGCCTGAACCAGCGCTTGAACCAAGGAAGTTTGAGTTCAACGCATTCGATGCGTTCTGACCAGCGTTTTGGCCAAAGAAGTTTGAATT
>JALHNF010000002.1:9383-30364 GCA_022843645.1 Minisyncoccota bacterium
CCAAAGAAGTTTGAATTCTGAGCACTTGAAGCGCCTGAACCAGCGCTTGAACCAAGGAAGTTTGAGTTCAACGCATTCGATGCGTTCTGACCAGCGTTTTGGCCAAAGAAGTTTGAATTCTGAGCACTTGAAGCGCCTGAACCAGCGCTTGAACCAAGGAAGTTTGAGTTCAACGCATTCGATGCGTTCTGACCAGCGTTTTGGCCAAAGAAGTTTGAATTGTTGGCAAGCGAAGCGCCATTTCCTGCATCAAAGCCTAAGAAATTTGAGAAATTTGCATTTGTCGCGCCTGAACCAGCTCTTCGTCCTAAGAAGTTTGAGTTTGAAGCGTCTGTTGCAAAATATCCAGCTTCATTCCCTAGGAAATTTGAGTAAAACGCATTTGCCGCTTCTTCTCCGGCATTTGAGCCGAAATAGTTCACATAAAGATTCGATCCATTAAGCCCTGCGCTTGTACCAAACATAATACCTGTTCCGTCGTTTGTAATCCTCCCCGTCGTCACATTCGCGGTCTTAAATATAAGATCCTGAGCATCTATAGTACCAAGGAAGTTCACATTTGGATTAGTACCACTATTTCCCGTGAGGGACCACCCTGATCCTCCTCCACCCCCACCTCCGCCACTAATACACACACCATTAATGGCAAAGCAACCGGCGCTTCCCAGAATATTAATACCTCCATCAAAGGTTGATGTGGCTTGGGATCGTAAGTATATGGACGAAGTTCCTATTTGCAAGTGCCCTTGCACATTCATACTTCCAGTAAATGTAGATGTGGCGGTACTTGACGCAAAGATATCTCCGATAATAGAAAGTGTGCGCGTTGGACTACTCGTACCAATACCAAGTCTGCCGTTTGTATTGTCCCAGACAAATGTTGATGTTGCACCGAAGGTGCCCGCGTTGTTGTATTGAATTTGGGTGTTTGCTCCAGCAGGAGACGTTGTTGCAACCGATGACCATGATAAAAGCCCAGCACCACTATTAGTGAGAACTGTACCTGTTGCGCCACGAGTTACAGGAAACGTGTACGATGAACCAGAGGCTGTATCAAAATTAAATGTGATAGCATTTCTACCAAAAAAAGAGGATGATGCCAGATTTACAATTGCACGATTTGTAGATGACGCACTATCACTTGACTCAAGTGAAAGCAAAGTCGGTTGAACAGAGACCCGGGTATTGTTGTTGGTTTCTTTTGATTCTACAACAAATCTTCCTTTTTCAAGAGCAAAAGAAGTTGAAGTCGCATTTGAGTCAAGATCACTTACTAAGCCTCCAATGTATGGACTAGACGGTTGGGACGCTTGGTGTCCGATACCAAGAAGTGCGACAGGGTAATTCGACACAGGGGCACCCAGAAAAGTCGTTGTTGCTATAATTCCAGAAAAAGAATTCATGGAGAACCCAGAGAGAGAGTGCGTACTCGGGAAAACAACATTGGCAAGATTTGACGTTGAAAGCATTCGTATCGTTGAGGTAGAAACCGTATTTGAAACATTTCTTGTGAAATCAAAATCGAAGTTACCTTGATTAATGTTTGTATGCTGCGTCATTGCTCCGCCAAAGGCTATCGTCGTTGAGGTTGATGTTGTGGCTACGGTGATCAAGTTTTCACCCACGATAGTTGAAGATGTGGCAACTGTATATATAACAGTTGTTGTACCTGCGGGACCTGGGGGTCCAGTGGGGCCTGGTATACCGCTTGTGCTTGGTACATTATATGCACCCAAACCATTCCAGAAGGGTTGAGGTATCCCAGAAAACGCCTGCAGGTTATCTGTAGAAACTTTTTCTTTCCAAACAGTTTCGCCTTGATCTCCTTTCGGTCCCTGTGGCCCTTGCGGTCCAGGAATACCGATAAATTGAGGTTGTATAACTCTTTCAACAACGGTTTCAAAGGATAATACTGGAGTATCTGATAACAAGCTCAATTCATCTTGAATCATCATCTCAACATCTGCAAGAGAAACTTCTTGTCCAAAACAGTCTGTTGATGTATTTCCTAAAATAAAACTCGTTGAACAAAAAAAACGTAAAGCAAAAGAATCAAAAGAAGAAAGTCTTTCCGTCGTTATAAACGAAAACGCATGTACAAAAAAGGGGAAGAACAGTATAAAGAACAGTGTACGAAATGGTCTCGAATTTACCATTTTCCTATTGTACACTAAGCACCAGGTAAAGGACAAGATTGAACATATGTCCTTTAAGATTCCTCATTCTGACCCTCTTATATGTAGAGTCTACTTTTACTTTTTATAAAATATGCGCCACAATAAAAGACACAATAGAAGCGATGAAGGGTGAGAGATTAAAGGCAATCAACAAAGATATAAAAATCCAAAAAGGTTGCTCAAAAATCATGAAATGCCTTCTTGCAACACCGAGACTATGAAAAAGACTTGTTATAATCCTCAATCCGTCAAACGGTGGAAATGGTAATAAATTAAAGACAAAAAGCCCGATGTTAATATATACAATTGCGGTGATAAGCTCAAAAGCTTCTTGAGAGGGCGTTAATATCCCTATGCTTAACGCAAATGCAATACAGAGTGCAATCAAAAGGTTAGTTAAGACACCTGCAGAAGCCACAAAAAGCTCTGCAAACCTTCCTTGAAGCAGATACGGATTGTATGGAACAGGCTTTGCCCACCCGGCAACACCGCTCGAAGCAAAGAAAAACACAATGGGAACAATCAAGGAACCAACAAAATCAAGGTGTTTTACCGGGTTAAGCGTCAGTCTGCCAGAAATCTTTGCTGTCGGGTCACCACAAAGGAGAGCTGCGTAACCATGGGCAATCTCATGTAAAACAATTGAAAAAATGAGGACAACAATCGAAAATATTTGAATGAGTTCCATGAAACGATGTTTTTACGACTTTTCTTGCAATCGGTCAAACTCTATGGTAGCATGGGTGAATTCAAAAAACTATGGCAAGCACATGTATTCTTTGCGGAAAAGGCACACAGGTGGCGGGAGGCTACTCAAACCGTGTTCGTGCAACCAAATTTACTCCAACCGGGGCAAAACGCCGCTATCCCAACCTCCAGTGGGCTCAAGTACCCGGCGGATCTCGTATCAAAGTCTGTACTCGTTGTATCAAGGCTAAAAAACATTTAGAGCTTGCCGCATAGGCTTTTTTGTCACAACACGGTATACTAACCGTTATACTCTGTGACGGGAGAAAATATACAAAAGAATAATTATCTTTGGGATTTGCTTTCACAAGCGAAATCTGGTGATTCTCTTGCATTTAATGAGTTTTTCACCGAACTCTATACTCCTGTTTACAGATATTTGCTCATTAGACTAAAACACAGAGAGACAGCAGAAGACTGCGCCCAAGCAACATTTTCAAAAGTTTTTCGTAATATTCACAATATTGAAAAAACGTCATCAACCCCACTTCAATACCTTTTCACAGTCGCAAGAAACACACTAATTGACGAAAAACGTAAAAAACAAGCAGAAAACCTCTCTGAAGAATCTTGGGGAAGCATCATGTCCCAAGAAAATACGCTCACGTCTGCTGAAAACACTACGTTGTATAGTGTTATATTAGAAACAATTGATTCACTTGCCGAGGAAGAAAAAGAAATCCTTACCCTTCGGTTATTGGAATCAAAATCACATAGTGAAATAGCAGAAAGCCTTAAAAAATCTGATGTTTCAACACGAAAAGCATTTTCACGAGCGCTCGAAAAACTAAGAATTGCCTTAAAAAACAAAGGCATAGACTATGAAACACACTGAAAAATACACACATACCGAACAACAAAAAGATGACAGATTGGCTCATCTTGTTTTTTCTGCACTTCAAAACATTGAGCCGTCATATTCAAATACTCATGCTTGGTATAGCGTCTCAAAGAAAAAGAAAGAGGTATCGACTATTTCACGCCTCAGCCTACCTATCTTTGGCAGTATGTTTGCGGCAACATTCGCTTTTGTAATGATCATAAGCATTCAACCAGAAGGAGAGACATCTGAAATAGCAATGGTCTCAGAAACAGCGCCTACTACACTTGCATCAAAAAGTATGTCTGTAGACGTAAACCAGGGATCGCAAGCCCCTGTTCTTGCAAAAATTGATGCTCAAACAAAAATAACTTCCCGCGCACAAGCAGATGAAGGGTTTACTGAGTCTTTGGCTGTCGACACATCTCTTGAATATTTATTTGAATAAGCTATGAAATACTTCTTTTTTGTCACACTCTCAGTCCTTTCTGTAATTGTTTTTCCCACAGCCTCATATGGGCTTGTGTGTGCAACCCTAGAACAAGACAAAGCGCAACAGCTCAAACGTCTTGAAGTAGCAAAAGACAAAATCTTTACCCAAGATGAGACAACATCTGCTTTAATCTCTCAGAAAAAAATGGATAAAATTGAGTCCATACATAAAAAAACATCTGCTCGTATAGAAGAGCTCAACGAGATTTTAAGAGAACTGCAAAAAATAGAGAATCCTTCTTTGCCTCTTATAAAAACAACTGCAATACTTGAGACGGCAATCAAAAACTATAGTAGCTCAACGATACACTCTCTTAACGTGTTTGATGCTCAGGTTGACACTATTTTACTTGATAAGACAAAACACATTCGCACCGTTGTGTTTCAATATGAAAACGGAGTTGCGCAATTGTATGAAAATAGTACTTTATCTTGCAGGAAGAACTCTCTCAATGAGGTGAAAACGTTCAGTGAAGACCTCAAGCTTTTACAAAAACGAGTGACTGATGCAGAAAAGCATTCAAAACGAATTCTACAGGGAATTGATGCTGCATATGCAAAACTTGCATTAGAACTTGACCAGAGTGATGCTGTTCTCAGTGAGACTTTAAAAACTATTCAAAAGTCTATTCTTGAAAACTCTTTACTTGAAATTCAACCGCTATCTCTTGTCCGTCTGTGGAAAATGTTATAGACCCTTTGTCTTGAGTTGAGAAAATATTCTGTGTATACTTTTTGACACGTTCTACTACTTCTTGATGCGGGTGGCCATAGGAGTTATTTCTTCCAGCACTTACTATCGCATACTCAGGCTTTGTGTATTGCAAAAAAAGCTCATGTGTTGAGGTGTTTGACCCATGATGTCCAAGCTTGAGCACGGTGGTTTGTAGTTGCTCAGCATCAACACCAACAAGCTCCAACTCTCCCCCAATCGAAGCGTCTCCCGTTAAAAGGAAGCGGTGCTCTCCGTATGTAACAAGAGCGATGATAGACGACTCGTTTGGATCTGCATGTTGTACATTAGTGTACGGATAGAGCACTGTCACCGCGAGACCTGCGCCAAGATTAAATACGTCCCCTCGACTAGCATATGTTTTTTGTATATTTTTTTCTGCAAGTAATGCGTGTATTGTTTCATCAGCGTCAGTCTCTGATTGCGACCCCGGTTCAACAAACAGATCTGTGTCAAACCGTTTCAACACAAACAAAAAGCCACCTATGTGATCTAGATCTGGATGTGTTGCAAGCATGATATCAATATGTCGATCAAAAAGAGGAAGTACGCGATGCAGGCCCTCTACAACAGATTTGTCTTTACCTGCATCAATAAGCATTTGTGTTCCACTTGGGCTTTGAATGAAAATAGCGTCCCCTTGACCCACATCAAGAAAAACAACTTTCGCCTCTTTTGGAATAGACGCAGCATGTATGCTGTATACCGAAAAAGCTAATATAAAGAGAAACACTCCGAGTGTTATAATTTTTGTTTTCTTTGTTGTGTGATAACCCACATTAAAATCATAGCGTACATACCAAGAAGTGAGAACAGGTCCGTCGGTATAAGAAGTGGCGATGTCACCGATGCAAAAAATTCAACAATAAAAAATACGTATGAGGAAAGAACGTGCGCAATAGCGCCAGATAATTCCCCAACTATCCCTACAATAGAAACAAGGAGTGTTGTAAGCCCAAATACCATAAGAATCGGAATCATGGGTAGAACCAGAATGTTTACCACAAAAGATATCCATGAAAGTGTGCCAAAATAAAAAAGTACGAGTGGAATCACTGCGATCTGAGCCGCGGTAGTTTCTTTTATGATCGTTTTTAAAAACGATGGTACGCGGCGCGGAAGAAAAATATGAGGAGCGAGATACACAAGACCATAGGTTGCTGCAACACTTAACTGAAATGAAACATCATGCAAAAGATACGCTGGGTCAACCAATATCATAAGAAGCACAACGAGTGATAAAAAGTATCCTGTATTCTGCTGTCTACCAAGCAGCTCAGCAAGTGTGATGGTGAAAAGAAGGATACCGGCTCGTATTGCTGGCGCCTCAGCACCAGAGACAATGATAAGCATAACGACTGCGGCCATTGCAACAGCGTGTTGTATAAGAAGAGGGGCACGCCGGGTAAGGCCACGAAGCAATGCGTACAAAATAGCAAGGTTATACCCAGAGAGAACAATGATGTGCGTCAGCCCAACCGATGTAAACATGTCGTACCATTCTTTTGAAATACCTTGTTTGTCACCAATCAAGAGTCCGCTCATGAGGCCAGATGTTGGTTCTCGCATAAATACCTGTATGGTATTTTGTATCCATGAACGGATATCGCTCACCAGCGTCATAAACGTATTTCCCATTCCATGATTACGCACCTCTATTTCAGGAAAAACTATTTCATATAAGATACCTTCTCGTTGTAGTTTTTCTATCAAGTAATCTGGTGTTTTTCTGTTTAATGTGATCGGTTGTAAAACACCCGAAACAAGAAGCACGTCTCCGTACACAAATTGCGTGTACAGATCAGTTGTGACACGTATCTGAGACGCGTTCATGCTGGTAGTGTGACCATCGTGGAAGGCTGCCCCAAACGATATGCTTCCCTTGTGAGTTTCAGGAATAGAAGTGACTACAAGAGTTGTGGTTGTAGAGACAGGGCTTACATAAAGCGGAATAGCCGAGGGAGAAGCGATCTCGGTTCGAATAATGCCAACTGTGCAAAATAATAAAAAAATAAATACGCACCGGACAAACAATGTTTGTGCATATGAAACAAATCTATATAGGAGCGCAGATGCTAGCACAAGTAGACTACAGAACGCAATCGAAGTAGATGAAGAAAAAGTGTCGTACTCGCTCCATATAACTCCTATCAGAAACCCAGCAAACAGAGAAAGAAAAGGTGGTTTCACAGTCCGAGTTTTTTCAAAAACTCCTCCTCTTCTTCTTTATGTGCTACCTTTTTATATCTAACCTTTCGTACACCCTTCACACGTTTCTCACATAGAGCCCATGTTTCATATCGAGATATTTTGCCATCTTGTACCACAATATAATACCCAGATTTTGAAGCCTTCGAAGATGACTTACTTTTCAACCCACCATTTGGCACGTTCCCTGAAACACTGGCATCTACAAAGTACTCGGTAATCTTGCCTGAAAAAAGAAGTGGGGTTTTTTGGTCAGCATACTCTGTTGCGATTTGATCTGCCTGTTCATTTAGGGGCACATTGCTATGCCCTGGAACATAAAGCCAGTCTATATCTTTATAAGTAGCCAACTCTAGAAGTATTTTCCAGAGGTTTACGTTTTCAACATCTTTTTTTTGAGATGTTTGCCAATCATTTTTTTGCCAATTATGCACCCACTGTTTCATGCCTTTAATAACATACGAGGAGTCGGTGAAGAGGACTATTTTTTGTCCTCGTACTTTTATTTTGTCCGAGACAAAGCGCAGCGCCTCAATAGCCCCCATGAGCTCCATTTGATTATTAGTCGCATGTGGGTAGTGTCCACCGATTTCCTCAACAGTACCTCTTTGATCGTCAATGATGATTGCGCCCCACCCTGCACGCCCAGGATTGTTGCGAGATGCGCCATCAGTATAGATACGTATCATACAAAAATTGTAACACAGTAGATGTGAAAGTTTTTATATCACATCGATAATCCGTACTTTTACGTTTTTCCTTGATCCATACATGTCACGTTCAAGCTGTCCAACTATAGATATGCGCTTTCCAACTTCTATCACACCGACAGTTTTTTCAAAGCTGTGTGACCCAACAAAATATCCGTAGGCCTTTACCCGCGTCTCATGTGAAGATACTAGGAGCTCAAGATGACTGTTCCCTTTTCCAAAATGTCGCAATGATACAACCTCAACGTCTTTCAGTAAAAATGTCGGCCTCTGGTTTCCCATACCATATGGAGCAAGGGTGTCGATTTTTTGCATTACAACATGACTCACCTGTGTGGGATGTATAGATCCATCAATAAAAATATTTTTTGTCTCTATGTAGTTAATTTTTTTTACGTTTTCATACGCGTCAAGAATCATCTGTTCAAGTTCATGAATACGTTCCCTATATACAGAAAAACCTCCGGCAAGCTCATGCCCTCCTACATGGACAAACACCTCGTCTTTAATCGCGCGCATAAGGTCTACAACATTCACTGAGCCATCACTTCTACATGACCCTTTAAACTGATCTGGCTGCTCCGCAGCACCCCACACAAAAACAGGTTTCTTGTAGGTGTCTAAGACTTTACTCGCAATAAGTCCAAGTATGCCTGGTGTCCACGCGGGATTCCCAATAACAATTACTTTTTTTTGATCATCCTGCACCAGGTCACTGTATACATCTTTCATTATAGAGCCGACACTTTCTTTTCTGCTAGTATTAAGTTTCTCCAAAAAGTGTGCGAGCTCTTCTGCCTCTTCGTGATCAGTTGTCGACAACAAACGAAATGCAACCTCCGGACTATCCATTCGAGATGCAGCGTTTAGTCTTGGCGCAATAGTAAACGCAATATCGTCTTCTGTAAGCAACTCTTGCTTTGCCCGAGCTTTCAACAACAAGGCTTTGAGACCGGCTCGTCTACTTTTTTGCAACACCTTGATTCCATAGTATGCAAGAGTCCTGTTTTCGCCGGTAAGTGGCACCATATCTGCAATTGTTGATATGCCCACCATATCAAGGAGCCACTTTTCCCACCCAAGAGGTATTCCGGCTATCGATTTAATATACTCATGTTCAGACACATATCTCCGCTCTCGCACATACTGCAACACCGCACACACAATTTTCCACGCAATTGCACACCCACATAACATTTTTTCTTTGTATGTATCTTGTGCTTGCTTTGTGTTGATCACCTGATATGCCGGAGGGAGTACTTCTTTTTCTATCCCCTCCTCTATCACCACATGTGGCAGGTGATGATCAGTAACAATCACATCAACACCACGCTCTTTTGCATAACCAACCTCTTCTATGTTGGTAATACCGAGGTCAACAGTAATAATAAGCGACACTGATTGCTGTATAAGATAATCAAGTGCTTGTATGTTAAGCCCATACCCTTCTTTGTGTCGATGAGGTGTATAGTAGAGAATGTTTTCATAGTTTATTTTTTTAAAAAAATCAGACAGAACCACCATGGCGGGTATACCATCACAATCATAATCAGAAAATATAGCTACCGTTTCAAGTCGTGAGATAGCGTCAAGTATACGCACAACTGCTTTCTCCATTCCAAAAATATCAAATGGATTATGTGTATGCTTGTCAAAGTCGGGTGAGACAAAAAGATTTTTTTGCTCAAGGAGACCCCTATGTTGCAAAATGCTTTCCTGGATATCAGACTCGAAATCAAATATATCTTTTTTAATCTGATACCGCATAAAATCGTAAAGACATTGTAGCACCCATGGAGGTACACGAAACATGGTAGAAGACTTTGCTGTGCCGTGGGATATGCAGGAACAAACTATTTTTGAAAAAATAATTGGAGGAAGCGTCCCCTCCTACAAAGTATACGAAGACTATTATGTTCTTGCTTTTCTTTCAAAATCGCAAAAAACAAAAGGACATACACTTGTTGTATCAAAAAGACACATACAGAACATCCTCGTCGCTGCAGAGTAAAGCCTCATAAAGGTCATGAAAGTAGTCGGTGCACTTTCAAAGCACATATATCAGACACTTAATGCTACTGAGTTAAAAATACAGCAAAATAACGAAGTTCATGGTTGCCAGGAAGTATTCCACACTCATTCTCAGATTATTCCCCTGTACGAAAATGACGGTTTTATGACCGGTGAAAGTACAGAGTACTCCCATGAAGAGCTTCTAGGTATTTCACGTGAAATACTTTAAAAGAAAAGTTTAACTAACTTGATGTTTCTTGTGTAACCTCTTTATTTCTTCCTGTTCAACATCATCTCGTCGCTCTTTTCCTTGGTGAGCAAGTTTTTGAAGTTCAATTAAGGGTAGTTTTATAAGATCCCTCGTCTTAGCATCAAGATATTCTTGATTGTTTTTATCAGGATCATCAAGCACCTCTTCAAGTAAAGCAAGGAGAATGAAACCTATTTTAGGCCCAGGTGTTTCATGTGTAACCTCCATTATTCTTTCTCCATTCGTTTTGAGCATTTTAACAGTTATTGGATCTCTGAGCGCTTGTTCTACCATTGTTTTATACTTTCTAAAGCGATACGGATTTTCTTTTGGTCTCCCTGTGCCAATACGGTCACAAATGCGAAGGTTCATGAGGTCCCAAATGTTCTCCCGTCCGACATTAGTGACAATTCTACGAACAGCAGACAAAGTGACTTGCTCTGTATCAGAAAAAAACATATGCCACCTAACAAGAGTTGAAACCTTATCAATCATTTCACGTGAAAATCTCATTCTATCCATGATTTCACGTGTAACTTTTGCCCCAACGACTTCATGGCCATGAAAAGTATAGTCTTTCTTTTCGTCTGACCAACGACGCGTATGAGGCTTAGCAATATCATGAAAAAGTCCAGCTAAGCGCAAATCTAGAGACCAGTTTTTATCTGCAGCGTGCTGACATGTCCTTAAATTATGGCCCCATACGTCAAAACTGTGTGCTTGATTTTGTTTCACATGTAACCCCATTTCTAACTCAGGTAAAAAATGCTGTAAAATGTTAAGTCTATTACACATAAAAAGTCCTAACATTGGACTATTTGATAGCAGAATTTTCACAAACTCATCCCGAACTCTTTCTTGCGAAACTTTTTTTAGTTTCATATGTAACACAGAAATTGCCTCTTGTGTGTGATTTTCAATTGAAAAGCCTAATTGCACACTGAAACGAATCGCCCTCAAGAGTCGCAAGGCGTCTTCATTGAATCTTTCACTGGGGTTCCCGACTGTCCTTATAACCTTGTCTTTTATATCAGCTTGTCCATTAAATGGGTCCTTTAAGACCTTACTGACTGGGTCGTAGGCGATTGCATTTACAGTAAAGTCTCTACGTGCAAGATCATCTTCTACAGAGCTTACAAACTCTATCTTGTCTGGGTGCCGGGCATCCGAGTACCCTATTTCTTTTCGATAAGGAGTGACCTCAATTACCTTAAGAGAATCTGGTTTTTTATTCAGAAGAATATCATCGAGTTCTGTGACAACCCCCACCGTTCCAAAAGTATTTTCATATACAGTTCGAGGGAAAATCCGTTGAATAGCCTCTGGTGTTGCATTTGTTGTTACATCCCAATCCTTTGGGGTAAGACCTAAAATAGAGTCTCGCACTGCCCCACCAACAACGTATGCTTCAAAATCGTTATTTTTTAACGTTTTTACTATGCCTTGAACTTCATGTGGTATAGAAAAATTCATATATCTTCGCTGGTACCATAAAAAATTAATTTTAAGGCTTTTTATGTGCTCCCGGAGGGATTCGAACCCCCAATAACGGTTCCGAAGACCGTTGTGATATCCATTTCACCACAGGAGCATCTCTTCGTTAATAAAAAGATACGTAATGAGTATACGCTTTATTGTAAAAAAAAGCTATATACCGTATACTACGCTACATACGCGGGTATGGTTTAGTGGTAGAACACGTCCTTGCCAAGGATGAGACGGGAGTTCGATTCTCCCTACCCGCACAAATATTAGATATTTGGGGAGAATCAACTAGGGTGAGTATCTCAGACGCAGCAAAACAAGCACAAAACGAAATCTACCCTGCACCCGTAAGGCAAATTCCTTATCCTGCACACAGAAAACGTTTCTTGAGGTAGGTTTTGAGTTCAAACAATCTGTACCTCAAGCTTACTCCTTTTTATGCAGATACTCTCTATGTAGGTTAAGGACATATTGATCACATGTGACTTTTATTTCTCTATTTTTCCTTTATTTTAAAAGAAATTGTGGATAAGTCTGTGGGTTACGTTGATAAGTAGAGTACTTTATAGTCTTTTGAGTTCACAAGAAGAGTCTTTAATTGTGATTAAACGTTGACATATAAGGATATTTTAAAGACAATACAAAAAATCTCTTGCAATAGCACTTTTTTTGATATAAAATGTTACACGTGAAACATACATGGGTAAAATAGGTAGAAATAAGTCAAATATTGGTATTACTGGCGAGGAAATAGCTTGCAAATACCTTCTTTCTAAGGGTTACACAATCATAGACAGAAATTTTAAAACGTTTCATGGGGAACTCGATATTGTGTACGAAAAAGAAGGGATGCTCTTTTTTGGAGAGGTAAAAACTGTTTCTCAAGACAAACACTCAATTGATCCTACTCAAAATTTTACTCAGTCTAAATATCTAAAGATGACGAGAGCAATTGAATATTACCTACTTTCTAAAAGAGCGAAACATCTCTTTGAAACGTCTCTTATTTGCGTATACGTAGACAAAGAAAATAAAACCGCTCGAGTGCAACTCATCAAGAACCCTATTTATTGATTATTACTAAGTTCGTGATATTATCAATTAATTCGGGGTGTGGTGTAACGGCTAACATTTTGGTTTTGGGTACCAAAGACTCAGGGTTCGAATCCCTGCACCCCGACAAATACATAAAAATCGCTATCGTTAGGAAACTAAAAACCCATACCGACCCTGTCAAGACGGAATCTCAAAGATTTTAAAGACTGCATTGTTGATCGGAAACTAGAAAAAGATTTTGAAATGTAGTAGTATATTTCTATTGCGGGATTGGTTTAGTGGTAGAATACCTGCCTTCCAAGCAGGGGACAAGAGTTCGATTCTCTTATCCCGCACAAATATTTTGTTTTTAATGCTAAAATGTAGTTATCTAATAGGATGTTGACAAAATAAATTATTTATAGTATATTATAGACATATGAATTTCGAACCACAGGCTAATCAATTTGACCAAGGCGGAATTAAAGAAGACCACACCACTGGTGAATTTACAGTTACAGATTCATCGGCTTTAGAGGCTCTGACCGAAAGAGAGGAGAGAGAGCTGGCTCGAGAAATTGCTCCATCTATTGAAATTGCAAAAATGGAACTTGAAAATTTGAGAAAATATATCGGTGATCGCGAAGTGAGCCAAGATACTCAATTAAAAATATCATCATTACTCGACGACTCTCAAGGTCTTTTTGTAGACACAGAGAAAGCAGCTTTCAAAAAGATACTGCTTGGAGTAGTTCGAAACAAACTAAAAGATATCTACCAAAGTTTAGGGTTAGATGTCCAGGATGGTAACAGCACAGTAAACTAGATTGATCAGACTCTGCTCTTAATGCCCAGTATCACTTGGGACGAGATTAGTATCCAATCAAAATCGACCTGAATATGACTGGCAAACAAAAAACGCTTACAATGTAAGCGTTTTTTGTTTATACTGAAAAGATTTATTTCACCGCATCCTTGAGCGCTTTTGCTGCTCGGAATTTTGGAACTTTTGTAGCAGGAACTTTTACTTGTTCTCCTGTTTTAGGATTTCGTGCCATTCGTGCTGCGCGAGGCTTCACTGAAAAGATACCGAGACCCGCGATTGATACTTCTTCGCCTTTCTTAAGACTTTTTACAATAGCCTCAATCACAGTATCAATAACTTGCTCTGACTGTACTTTTGTACCTTGGAGTACAGCGTGTACTGCTTCTACGAGTTCTACTTTATTCATATTTTATTTTGTTTTTGATACTCCCATGAGACCACTTTTGAGGCGGATATCAAGAAGAGTTATGCAATAAGTATAGGGAATACTGCTTTTTTTGCAATAGGGAAGTGGGGATTGACTATTTCTTGCTATGTTGTTATCAATAGAGCACCCAGGAAAAGAGCGGTGGTTTAGAATGGACGACATTACAGAATGGGTCAGACGAGGCGGGCTAGGATCTGAGACTGCTTCTCATCTTATAAGCAAAGCAATTTTAGCCCAGTTTCTACGAGAGGAAGCGGACAAAGCCCCCTGTGGCCTCACGGAGAAAACTCGGACATTGGCAAACTTGGTTGAGAGTGGCGATCTAGAAGGTGTCTTATCTCTGTGTCACGAAATCCTTTTGGATTCTCGAGGCGCACCACTTAGTTCTGAATCTGAAAAATGGGCTACATGGATAGGTGTAACCAGATCTTACTTCAAAGAGAAAGAAAAAACTGAGACAAAACATTAAAGCCGCGCGTACCAAGGAGGTACGCGCGGCTCATTCATTTTTACGGCTTTAAACTTTACAAACACTATCTCGCCACCTCTATCACACGTGTCTCGCGAATAACATGCACTTTGATTTCCCCTGGATAGCGTAATTCTCGCTCTATACGGATAGCAATGTCACGAGCGATATTCCGAGCCATAAGCTCACTTACATGCTCTGGAGTGACAAAAATACGCAATTCTCGGCCCGCCTGAAGGGCAAACGACTTCTCAATACCAGCAAACGAGTTTGCAATAGCCTCGAGTTGAGACAGACGCTTTAGGTAGCTCTCGACCGTATCACGGCGAGCACCAGGACGACCTCCAGAAATAGCGTCTGATACTTGCACAATGACCGACTCAATTGTTTCGTACGGATATTCCTCATGATGAGCCTGCATCGCTTTGATAATACGCTCATCTACTCCGAACTTAGCAAGAATTCTTCGTCCAATGTCAACATGTGTACCTTCAACTTCATGATCAACAGCTTTTCCAATGTCATGAAGGAGGGCTCCGGCTTTTGCAACTTCAACATCCGCCTGTAGCTCATACGCAAGCATTCCTGCAATATGGGCCATTTCGATCGAGTGCTGAAGCACATTTTGGCCATAGCTTGTTCTGAAGTGGAGACGACCAAGCAAAACTGTTAAGCGTGGGTCGAGTGTATAGAGCCCAACTTCATGAAGGGCATCCTCACCTTTTTTTCGAACTATATCTTCAACATCTTTCTTTGCCTTAATGAGCATCTCTTCTATTTTTGCAGGCTGAATACGGCCGTCTGCAATCAAATACTCAAGAGCGGTTTTTGCAATATGGCGCCGAAGCGGATCAAATGAAGAAATAACAATAGTATGTGGCGACTCATCGATAAGAAGGTCAACTCCTGCTAAACGCTCAAAAACCTTTATATTTCTACCTTCTTTACCAATTATCTTACCTTTTATGTCTTCAGAAGGAATCTCGACAGTTGTCGTCACAACATCATTCTGAGGCAAATTGCCAAGCCGATGAATGACACTCACAAGTATGTCTTTTGCTTTTTGTTCTACTTTTTGCAAACCATCAAACGATATTTTGTTAAGCCGAGATACAATGTCGAGCTCGGCATCTTGCTGAGCTTTTTGCACAACAAAGAGTCGAGCATCTTCTTCGGTAAGACGACCAATCGATTCATAGCGTTTGGAAACATCGGCTTCTTTTTGCGCAAGACTTTTCTCTGCAAGCCCGAGTTCTTCTTCTTTCTTTTGGAGGCGCGCCTTCTCATCCTGAAGAGAAAGTTCTTTGTGCATCAGGTGCGCTTCAAGCGACTTGAGGCGACGAAAAGATTCGTCGTACTCTTCTTTTTGTTGCAGAAACAGCGCCTTGGCCTCCCGTTCTATATCTTCAGCTTTCTGTTTTGCATGCTCAATAATGGTCTCTTTGCGCTTTTCTGCATCCAATGAGGCCTTTTGAATTGCAATCTCAAGTGCATCTTTACGCACTTTATTCACTACCAACTTGGATATATATCCAACAAAAATACCAAGTATTGTAGCGAGTGCATACAATACAAGTGAGCTCATACTATTTTCGAGATTTGATAATGTCGTCAACAATGCCGTACTTCTTTGCCTCTTCCGAGGTCATAAAGTAGTCACGATCTGCATCTTTTTCAATCTGATCCACAGTCTTACCCGTGACTTTTGCCAACATTTTATAAAGCTGATCGCGAGTTTGAAGAATCCGTTTTGCGCTAATTGCAATGTCGGAAGCTTGGCCTTCAGTGCCGCCCATCGGCTGGTGAATCATGACCTCAGAGTTTGGAAGTGTGAAACGTTTTCCTTTTGCGCCCTGAGAAAGAATCATGGCACCCATAGAAGCCGCCATACCAACACACACAGTTGAAACATCTGGTTTTACAAAATGCATAGTGTCAATGATTGCCATGCCGGCCGTGACTGAGCCACCCGGGCTGTTCACGTACATAGTTATGTCTTTCTTTGTATCTTCATTTTCGAGGAAAATAAGTTGGGCAATGATCAAATTGGCAACAGTGTCATCAATAACACCGCCAACAAAAATGATTCGCTCTTTAAGAAGTCGAGAGTAAATATCGTAAGCGCGTTCTCCGTACTGGGTTTTTTCGAGCACGGTCGGAACTAAATATGACATAAAAGTGTTTGATTTCAATGGTTTTATAAGGTCGCAGCAGAAATGAGTATCGGAAATACGGAAAAAGCTACATTCTCAGTTATACTTACAGGAAAGACATGCGACTACACCGATTCTACATACAAAATGCAAATTTTGAAACCCTTTCGCCTGGGAAAAGCTTCGTGTGCCAAGAAGAGGGGACGGTGAAGCAAATAGCTCTTGTATTGCGAGGGAAAGCGGGAGATCGGGTACGATTTTTCAACGACACAAGAGAATGGGAGCTTGAAATAGAGTCCATATCAAAAAAAGATATCGTTTTAAAGGCGATTCGTCTGGCTGAGATGAGGGCGCAAAGTAGAAGGGTTATCCTAATCCAATCTTTAGTAAAAAAAGATAAGTTTGAATGGATCGTTCAAAAAGCGACAGAGCTCGGGGTAACTGAAATTATTCCAGTCATATCAGAGAGAAGCGAGAAAAGGGGACTAGACCACAAAAGACTAGAAAAAATTGCCATTGAAGCGACAGAGCAAAGTGGATGGGGAAGGGTGCCGAGTATCCAAATAACTCGACACTTAAGAGAGGTACTCGAAAATATCAAGAAAGACGGTGTCAAAATATACGTACTTGATATGCAGGGAAAGACACTGCAAAAAAATAAAGAGGGCGATGTTGCATTTCTCGTAGGGCCCGAAGGAGGGTGGGGAAGTACTGACAGAGATGTCTTTAACGAGTTTGAATTAGAAACTATTTCTTTGAGTGTTTCGACACTTCGAGCGGAAACAGCAGCGATTATTGCTTCGCATGAGTTCGCTCGATGAGTTATCCACACACATACTTATAAAAGACACTTGCATAAAAGACATTAGTAGTAGATAATGTATCTCAGTCAGGAAACGAATATTGTTCTTTGGTTTCAAAAAAATAAAAATGCTCTTTTGTAGTTTCCTTTGTTGTTCTTTACAAGTTCTTTCCAAAAAATATAACGCACGCAACTCACCTAAACTCGTCTCTTGTGAAGTAAGCAGTGATAAGTGCTGAAAAAATTCAGCTTTTATCTCTGTTTACTTCTTGAGGAGACATCTTGGGGTTCACCGTCAGGAGACGATAAACTCTTCAAAAGCCCGGTTGAGCAGAAGACTATCTTTTTTTAGATTTTCTTTTGCTCCCGGGCTTTTCTCTTTCGTGGAAAATCATTCATATCAAAAAATAACCAAGCATTGCTTGGTTATTTTTCTAAAGTCCTGAAATTAAAGCTCTTTTATTTCTCCAGAAAAGTCATTACATTTTGATTTTGAAGAACTTGGAAAAAGTACCCCTGTAGCCGCTCTTCATCAACATCTTTATACATTGATCGCGCCTGTTCCACCTGTGCAGCAACCTCTTCATCGCTTGGTGCGAGTTTCTCTACTTGGGCAATCTTGTTTAAGATAAGCTGCACTTTTGCACGCCGCTCTGCTTCTCCTTGCCACTCAGCTCGCAGATCATCTTCTGCTTTCTTTATGTGAGAAAGATAGTCTTCGTATGTACCACCGAGTTGCCTGACATCATGTTTTAATTGGGCAACCATTCTATCAATTTCGCTTTCAATGAGAATCTGTGGAACAGTGACGTTTGTCGCATCAGCGATAGCATTAAACATTTCTAGACGCCTCTTATCTATTGCTCTATTTTCTTTTTCTTTTTGTAGATTTGCCCGTACCTTGTCTTTGAGCTCGCTTAGATCTTTGAAATCACCAAGGGACTTGGCAAATTCATCATTGAGCTCCGGAAGCGGTAATTCTCCATGATTATGGTCGTGATCGTCTGGATGCGCGTCGTGATGAGCCTGATGCGCATGAGACTGTTGGATCTCTTTCAGCGTAAGAGAAAGTTCTTCATCGGTAACAACAACCTCTTCTTTTTTGTTTGAAAAGTCTTTTGTTATCTTCTTGTAGTCAGGGAGGTCAATGTTTGGAAGTACGGGGGCAACTGCAACAAACGCAAAAGGGTTATCTTTGGCGAGTTTTGTGATCTTTATACTTGGAGCACCAAGTACTTCGAGCTTATGTTCAAGCACAATCTTTGGATAGACCTCATTCATGACCATCTGCGCAGCTTCCTCAAGGACCGCCATATCCCCGAATTTAGTGAGCAGCACATGCTCTGGAACATGCCCCTTACGAAACCCATCAACCTCCGCGAGCTTCTGAATTTCTTTAATTGCCGGAGCCCACTTTTCCATAAGCACAGAAGCTGGAACCTCAACAGAAATCTCAACTTGTGACTTTTCTAACTCTTTTATATCAACCTTCATATCGGGCAAGTGTACACAAAAACCCCTCAAATTGAAAGAGGGGTTTGTTGGTATAGCAAGGTTCTTCTTTTTTATGAAAGCGCGAGACTGTCGTGAATTGTTTTGCCGTAGATATAAAGTCCGATGACAACAATGACAGCAACCATTGCGAGTGTCCACAAAACGGTGCTTAATGATGACTTTTTTTCTTGTCTGTATGTGATATTTTTATCATTCATAACGTATGTAGTTTTATTTTACTATATCTTTGATTTATACAAATCCTGAGATTCCACAATACACTTTTTGGCCACTTCGGCACCCTCCGTGCTTGTAATCTCTACTTTTTTGTTCTGGAGATGCTTGTATGTCAAAAAGAAGTGTTCAATTTCTTTAATGGTGTGTGGATTCACGTCTTGTAAGTCTTTAACATTCGCAAAACGAGGATCACCTTTTGGAACCGCGATAATTTTCTCGTCTCTGTCTCCATCGTCTATCATGTGCACCACAGCAACAGGTCGCGCTTCAACCAATATTCCTGGTAAAAGTGGGTAGGTAGTAAGAAGCACGACATCAAGCGGGTCATTGTCGTGCCAGTGTGTTTGAGGTACAAATCCATAGTCAAACGGGTAGTCTTGCGCTGTATGCATTACTCGGTCAAGCTTAATCATGCCTGTTTCTTTATCAATCTCGTATTTATTTTTTGACCCTTTAGGAATTTCGATGATCACATGAATGATATCTGGTGATTTGTCTCCTGCGGGGATTCCATGAAGTAGGTTCATAATTCTTTTTTTATTTATTCTGAAGTACTGCCATCTGCAGCGCCCTCACTTGTAATATTCTCGGTTACGTCTGTCTGCGTATCACTTGCCAAGTCCTCAAACGCCTCTTGTTCGTCGGATAAAGCATCATCTGCTTCTTCTGTTTCTACCTCAGACGGCTCCGGAGCGTCGATAGATACAATATCTATTTTCCAGCCTGTGAGTTTTGCAGCAAGACGTACATTTTGTCCACCTTTTCCAATAGCAAGCGACTGTTCTGCTTCGGTCACATAGACGGTTGCTTTTTTCTCGTCTTCATTAAGATCGATAGAGTCAATCTCAGCAGGCGACAGAGCGTCCGCGACAAACTGTGCCGGCTCTGAAGACCATTCAATGAGGTCTATTTTTTCTCCAGCAAGCTCACTTGAAATAGTATTCACGCGGCTGCCTCGTTGTCCTACACACGAGCCAATAGGGTCGATTGCGGGATCCTCTGTGCACACTGCAACTTTAGAGCGCATACCCGGCTCTCGAGCAATAGACTTTATTTCTACAATACCATTTGCAACTTCAGGGGACTCCTGCTTGAAAAGCTCAACTAAAAACTTTGGATGCGTACGCGAAAGGCGCATAGAAAAACCACTTCGGGCACCTTCATCAAGAGAATACAAGTACGCGCGTAGTCGCATGCCAGGGAAGTAGCGTTCATTTTTGATTTGCTCATCTGGAGGAAGCACTGCGGTTGCACGACCAAGGTCAACATACACGATTCCTCGCTCAATTCTTTGAATCGTGCCCGAGACAATAGAGCCTTCTTTGCCACCAAATTCCTGCACAACACTTTCGCGTTCCGCTTCACGCAAACGCTGCATGACAACCTGCTTTGCAGTCTGAGCAGCAATGCGTCCGAAATCGTCTCGTAACTCAAGAGGGAAGACTACTTCATCTCCGACTAGGGCATCTTTTTTAATAAGACGTGCTTCCGAAAGCAAGATATGATGCTCTTCATTGTATCGCGTACGTGCATCCACCGGCTTTCCTTCAGCGTCAAGTTCAATCTCTTCTTTAATTTCATTTCCGTCAGCATCAAACTTTGGCATTCGGACAGTGCTTTCGTCGGCAACGATTTTTACTTGTTCAAAACTCATGACTCCGGTGTCCAAGTCCAAGTGACATCGTACAATTTGTCCTTTCTGACCATAATCTTTCTTGTACGCGGCGGCAAGGGACTGTTCAATAGCATCAATGATTTTTTCTTTTGGAATACGCTTTTCTGTTTCCAGAATTTCAAGCGCAGCCTTCATTTGTTTAATGTCTAACATATTCAGTTGTTATGAAGTTGTAATGGTATTTGAAACAAAACGACCGGGCGCATAGCCCAGTCGTGTCTGTATCTA
>JALHNF010000003.1 GCA_022843645.1 Minisyncoccota bacterium
TCATTAATACATTTGCTTGTAGATATTAGAGCTGATTTTCTTTCTCCTCATTTCTTCTATTACGCGAGTGTTTCTGAGCGAATTTTATTTTTTCGCTGTACGTAATGCTCAGGGCGTATAGACATTATATTCAAAATGAATACATCTTACTCAGGTGGTTTTGCTTCAAGGCGACCATCTCATACCACTCGGCCAGCACGGTCGGGAGTCTCATATGGTGCACGACCTCGATTTCGAGCAGCGGGTAGCACCAGTAATCGTGGTGGTTCGACTGCTTTTTCTTCACGTTCATCTTCTGGTGGCGGGCGGAGTCGATTTGGTGGCGGACGACGTTTCTCTAAGCCAAAACGTTCATATGGAGAGTCAATCGACGTATCAAAATTTATTTACAAACCAACAGGTGTACACAAGGCGCCTGCATACGATGTGCAACATCAATTTGCAGACTTCAATTTTTCTCCGCTTATTGCGAAAAATTTAGAAGCGCGTGGCTTTACCACACCAACCCCTATTCAAGACCAAACCATTACACATGCCTTAGAGGGGCGTGATGTTATTGGGCTTGCAAGTACAGGGTCAGGAAAAACAGGGGCGTTTCTTTTACCGCTTATCAACAAGCTCTCGTACGATAGGTATCAGAAAGTGCTTGTCTTGGCGCCAACCCGTGAGCTCGCCATGCAGATCAATGAAGAGCTTCGTGAGTTTTCGCATGGTATGCGACTCTACTCGACTGTGTGTGTCGGTGGAGCGTCTATATTTAATCAAATACAACACCTTCGTCGAGTCAATCACTTTGTGATTGGTACACCAGGGCGTCTGCAAGACCTCTCCGATCGAGGCATTATTGATTTTTCTGAGTTCCAAAACATTGTCATTGATGAATTTGACCGTATGCTTGATATGGGCTTCATTGACGCCATTACGGCAATTTTGAAAAAGCTTCCAGAAAAGCGGCAATCACTCTTCTTTTCGGCAACTATGCCGCCACGCATTAAGACGATTGTGCATGACTTTTTGAAGAATCCATTTTCGATTGATCTCGGTTCAGGTATCAGTACAAAAAATGTTGAGCAAGACGTTATCAGGGTTCTCGACAGGCGACATAAGTCTGTTGAGCTTGAAAAACTCCTCAATACAAAAGATGCAACCCGAACTATCATCTTTGCTGAAACTAAAAGAGAGGTAGAAAATGTCTATGAAGAGTTGAAAGCGAAAGACTTTAAAGTTGCGTATTTGCATGGTGACAAACGTCAACGTGAACGAGAGCGTACGCTCAAAGCATTTAAAGATGGTATTGTTGATGTCTTAATTGCAACAGACGTCGCGGCGCGAGGAATTGACGTGAAAGATGTAAGTCATGTGATCAATTACACCGTGCCACAAACACATGATGACTATGTGCACCGGATTGGCCGTACTGGCCGTGGAGGGAAGATTGGCAAGGCGTTTACATTTGTGAGTGTATAGTTCTCTCACGTCTTCTTATCTCCCGGCGAATGATCACTTTTCTCTTGGGTAGGGGGAGGTATGGGCAAAGAAAAAGTGATCATGAGGGCGGGTTGGGTAAAAACTCAAAGGCGTGAGTATCTGTGGATAACTATAGCGTTATACGGAAAAGTGTGTTATTATTAAATTTAAGTAAGTGTCGGTTTCTTTGGGTTCAAGAGCTTGTAAGCTAGGGGACGAAGGAGAGAAGAAGAGCTTACAACAAAAAATCTATGAAAAAAATTTATGTTGGTAACCTTGCGTGGGCTACTACAAATGAAAGTTTAGCAGCAGCATTCAAACCTTTCGGTGAAGTGTCGTCTGCAGTTGTTATGATGGACAAAATGACAGGCCGATCACGTGGCTTTGGTTTTGTTGAGATGACAAATGACGCAGAAGCTGATGGTGCAATCGCAAAACTTCATGAGTCAGAGCTCGATGGACGAAACATTATCGTAAACGAAGCTCGACCTCGAGAAGAAGGTGCGGGCGCTCCTCGACGAACAGGCGGATTCGGCGCTCCTCGACGATTCTAGTCTCTCGTACTCTTTAAACAAAACCACTCTAAAAAAGAGTGGTTTTGTTTTTTGCGCCACAACATCTGTCTAAGAAGTGTATATGTAAAGCGAATGTCTGAGGTATTTTGCTGTGCTAAGGTATACTAGATATAGACTATGCAAGATATATTTTCAAAAAAGCTGTGGATCAACTTACTCTGTGAGTTTGGGCCCATTGTTGCTTTTCTTGCGTCCTATGAAATGTATGGTTTTGGCACAGCCACTTTTGCCATGATATGTGCGACACTCGTCTCCTTTATTGTTTTATGGTCTTTTGAGCGGCACCCTCCGTACTTTGCGTTTTTTAATACTATCTCGGTTCTCTTGTTTGGCGGAGTCTCATTATTTGTTAATATCCCAGACGTATTTATTTTTCGAGACACTGCGCTTGACATTGTGCTTGGCACTGTATTTCTTGCGAGTCTTCGCTATCAAAGAACAGGACTCGAATTCTTTTTCTCTAATGTGTTTGCGCTCACTAAGCAAGGTTGGCGAGAATTTACATTTCGTTGGGGGCTATTTTACATTTTTCTGGCGTTTGTGAATGAGACAATACGCATTACACTATCTCCAGATGCATGGGTAGAAGCAAAAGTGTGGATGATTGTGGGAACTGTTATCTTCGGCTTCTACCAGCTACGATTAACAGCAAAAACACGTCTGCCCGAGGCCAATCGCTTCGGCCTACGAATACACTAATCTTTTTACTCTACTATGAATTTGCAAGATACTATTGATGCGCTTAATACGCGGTACGCGGTAAAGAAATTTGACCCAACAAAAAAGCTTAGCGAAGCGCAGGTTGCCTTCTTAGAAGAGGTCTTACGCCTTACGCCATCGAGTTTTGGGCTTGAGCCATGGAAATTTATTATCATAGGCGATAATGATGTTCGTACAGAACTCTTCAAGTATTCGTACCACAATGCACAGGTCCTCGATGCCTCTCATCTTATTATTTTGTGCGCAAAAGAGCATGTTTACGTGCGTGACGTACAGGCATTTTTGGACCGAACAGTACGTATTCGAAACGTAGACATAAATGTCTTATCTGCCTTACGCAAAACACTCTTTGGTGTTGTTTTGGCTCGTAACTTAAACGCATGGCTTCTGGGTATTCCAGAGCTTGTCTTTGGGACTCGTATTTTTAGGCAGTGGCAAACCAAACAAGTCTACATTGCACTTGGCAACCTTATCTCTGCGTGTGCACACCAGGGTATCGACGCTGCGCCCATGGAAGGTTTTCATCAGCGTGCATACAAAAGAATATTAGGTAACAGGGCAGATGGATATACACCTGTTGTGTTGTGTGCCGTGGGGTACCGCGCTTCTAATGATGTATTTGCTTCTATGGCAAAAGTTCGAAAAGAAAAAGATGAGGTTATTACAAGAATATAAAAAACCAGCACACGCTGCTGATTTTTTATAGTACGTACAGATGTATTTTATAAACCTTCAAATGGATCACTTGTATCTGAGGAATTCAACTCCGCAATAGCATTTATGGTATTGGAGATTTCTATTTGAGTGGCACCAGCCCCTTTATCAGAGTCAGGCGTTTCTGTCTTTGGTGTGGTACTTGAGTAAGAAGTACTGTTGGTATTGCTAGAGCCTTCAACGTCAGACAAAGAAACATCATTTGCCATATCTTCTTTATCACGAGTATCCATTTCTTTCTCCGTTGCGTTCCATAAGCCTTCGTTGCTTTCTTTTGAAAACCATAGATAGCCCAGAAGGCCGGCAATGAGCATTACAACAATAATGATAGGCTTCTTCATATACTAGTTGTTTGAAGGGGTACGATATGATTTGAGGCTTTCAAGCGTTGGGCGGATTGTCTCTTGGGCGTATCGCTTTACGTCTTGTCTGCCTGCGATTACTTTTTTATGTAGTTCTCGTGCCGCCTCAAGAGTTGCTCTAAACTGACCTTGAGATGCAGCGCACGCAAATTGCTTAGACTCACTTAGTTTTGCAACAAAGGCGGCCTTATCAGCTCGAACTTGGTTTTTCTTTCCAATCAGTGTTTCAATTTGCGCATCAAGAGTTGCTGTATTTGCGCCATTTGCCTTGAGTTTTGCTGAAATTTCTTTTAAACGTGTTTCAATTTGTGAAAGTTGTGCATCAACGTTCCCATTCTGTGTATTATATCGAGCTACACGATCATTGATTCGAGATGTGACACGTTCGCATGCTTCACCGATACGTCCTTTACGTACCTCAGTTCGGCTCTCTTGCCGAGGAGGAGTACTCGTTCCACTATTTGAATCTTGCGCGTATACAAAGCTTAGTGTGCTCACTGTGAGTACGCCAAGCATGACTAACATATATTGTGTTTTCATACATATGATATTGTACCAAAAGTTGTTACATCTTGTTGCGTATCCTGTACACAGTCTTTTAGTGGGCGATAGTAATAGCAAAAACGTTTTTTGCTCCGTGCTGTAAAGCTAATCTCCGGAGCTCCTCGATTGTTGCGCCTGTTGTGGTGACATCGTCGAAAATACAAATGTCTCTACCGAGTAGTGTTTTAGGATTTTGTAGTAAAAAAGCATTACGCATATTAAGAAGACGTTTTTCTCGTGAGAGTCCCACTTGAGCTTGTTTGTTTACTCGTGTGAAAGTTGTAGGTGGTAATAGCTCAAACTGATCGGGGTACATATGAGAGAGGGTCTGTACGACATGTTGTACGTGGTCATATCCGCGGATTTGGATATGGCGCTTAAGTGGCGGGACAGGGAGCAGATATGTTTTTTCTTTGCTGAGCTTTATAGACTCCTGAGAGGCTTCGGTGTAGAGATTTTGCAAGTATGGAGCAATTTTATGCGCAATTGATTGTGTGTGATAAAACTTCAAAGCGCGGACAACTCTTTTGACTCGTTTGTCCTTGTAGTCCCATAGCGGATGTATGTACTTAAACTGTGTTGTACTCGCAAGGGGAAGTGTATGTAAGCAGTTTTCACACAGAGAAGCACCTTCGGTGTCACAGACCACACATTGCTCTGGGAAAATACTATGTATTACCGCCATAAAAAAGCTTCTCATATATTCCACGTAAAGATCTTAATAGAAGAATGTGTGAATGTCCCATGGTATACTACTAGGCAACACCATGTTTGACTTTCTCAAAAATATTATACCAAAATCAGTTGTTTCGAGCCGTGGAGCAAGTGTACTGGGTATTGATATCGGAAGCTCAGCTATCAAGGTTGTACAGCTTCGTAAGAAAGATGGGAAAGCCGTTCTTGAGACCTATGGAGCACTTGCGCTCGGTCCGTACGCAGGGCTTGAAGTTGGACAAGCGACAAACTTAGATCAAGTCAAAATAGCACAAGCTCTCGTTGATATTATTCGAGAGGCAAAAGTTACGACAAAAGACTGTGCAATCGCGATACCTCTATCTGCAAGTCTGGTACGCACCATTACGCTTCCTCGAGTGTCGGAGAAGGATTTGGCAACGATGGTGCCAATAGAAGCACGCAAGTACATTCCAGTTCCAATTGGAGAGGTAAGTCTTGACTGGTGGGTAATACCAAGTCAAGAATTTGAAAGTGAGACAGAGGATGATACTTCCCGCGCAGCAAAAATTGATGTACTTATTGCCGCTATTCATAATGAGACTGTTGAAAAATATAAGCTTATTAGTCAATCGGTGGGACTTGCGCCGTCATTCTATGAAATAGAGCTTTTTAGTACAGTACGTTCTGTATTGCGACGTGAAATGGCGCCAACGCTTGTGATAGATATTGGTGCAGGCGCAACAAAAGTCTCTCTTGTGGAGCGAGGAGTGCTCAAACGTTCTCATCATATCAATCGTGGGTCTCAAGACATTACGCTTGCTATTGCAAGATCTTTTGGGGTGTCCATAAAACAAGCAGAAGATATGAAGCGTCGTTACGGTACGCTTGGAAAGACAGAAGATAGTGCTATTCGAGAGTTAGTTGAGCTTACGTCTGAGTTTATATTTAGTCAGGCCGCGCAAGTGGCTATTGCATACGAAAGGCAGCAAAATAAAACGATTAAAAAGGTATTCTTGACAGGTGGTGGCGCGCTTCTAAAAGACATGGTTAGTGACGCAAGTGACAAGCTTGAGATTGAAGTCGTGAAAGGGCATCCATTTTCTATTGTTGAAGCTCCGGTTTTTTTGCACGATATTCTTGATCAGGCTGGGCCCGAGTTTGCAGTCGCTATTGGACTTGCTCTCCGAAAGTTGGAAGAGTTAGAGTAGCGTATCTGCACCTCCATCTTTCTTGGGTAGAAAAAACAAGACGTGCTCTTCTTCTTGTATGTATTGTGCTATAGCCAAAAAAAAACTACGCGGTATACTGTACAGTAGGTATGGATGCACAAACATCTTTTATTCCAAAACGTACACTAGATACACAAGCGCGTATACAACGTGCAGATACAGTGAGTATCTTCACTGTTCTTTCCACGATCGTTTTTTTTGTAGTCCTCCTTGGCGCAGGTGCAATGTTTTTGTGGCAACGATCACTTTTTAGCGAAGTTAAGAACGCAGAAGCACAACTTGTACAACAGAGGCAGTCCTTCGATGAGGCTCAAATAGCAGACCTCGTCTCTCTTGATACTCGTCTTCGTATAGGCGCAGAGCTTCTTGGGAACCGTCTCTACACATCAAAGATACTACAGCTGTTGAATGCAAACACTATTAGCACCGTTCGTTTCAGTAAACTCAGTATTGACCCGTCCCTTGTAGACAAAACAAAACTGAGAATTAATTTAAGTGGTCAAGCAAGAGACTATGCTTCGATAGCTCTCCAGTCAGACATATTCTCTAAACTTTCTGGAACTGTTTTAGAGTACGACTTCTCAAATCTAACACTTGATCAGGCGGGAAATGTGGTTTTTGATATGACCGCAATATTTGATAAGCGGGCGGTGCGTTTTGATGCGCAAGTTGAACAAGTAAGCGGCGACCAAGCGCTTTCTGAACAAGGTATCAACCCTGTGCCAAACGAAGGTTCTTTTTTTGAAATTGAAACCATAAATTAAAATTATGACACGACTCATTTTTAACATCGTCCTCCTCCTTGCATCTGTTATGGTTGTATTTGTATACATTAAACCAACATACGAAGATCCTGAGGCGGGAATCGTTACTCTTCAAAACCGTAAAGAAGTACTTCTCGAAGCTCGGTCTCAGCTCGATACACTGAAAAAAAAACAGTCTGAACTAATTGCTCGCCGGAATACTTTCTCTGAAGAAGAAATTCGTAATCTTGACCGTATTGTACCTCAAGAAATGAATCCAGTTCTTTTCATCATGGAGCTTGATACCATTGCGCGTTCATACGGTATGTCTATTAAAAACATAAAGTTTGAAGAAGAAAAAAAGACCGGCATAGAAACCCCAAGCGAACTAGCTAAGAAAAAAGCGTACGAAACGTTTACTGTGACTTTTGATGTAACAGGCTCATACCAGAATTTCAGCACTTTTCTTACTTTGGTAGAACAGAGTTTGCGCATTGTTGATGTCTCATCGGTTTCTGTTACGGCAAATGAAGTAACAGATATCTATCAATATACGGTTAAAGTCCATACATATTGGATCAAAAAATAGTATGAAAAACACACTTAAACCACTTCTTATTATATTAGCACTTGTGGCACTCGGTGCGCTGGTGTATGTTTTTTTCATACAACAAGAGGAACCAGCTTCTCTTACTCGAAACTCTCAGGATCAAGGCGCCACTCGCGCTGCGGTAGGGGTGACGACAGGTGTTGATGTCGCAGAGTTCCAGACTCTTTTACAAGAACTAAACGCTATCTCTTTAAATAAAAATGTATTCGCGATGCCGCAGTACCCAACACTTCTTGACCACACAGAGACTGCCTTGATAAAACTCGAAGCAACACGACTCACTGCGCCAGCAGGAAAAGAAGATCCGTTTGAATCACTGGGGCGCACACCGACAATACAGCTCCAAGGTTCTGGTGTGTCTAGAGAGAGTAATCGCTTGCGATAATGTATGTTGCTTGTCGATGAACTTGTACGACTTGGATATCTTACAGAGGCGGCCTCTAATCAGGTGCTTGACGAGTACCGTGCGCTTGAAGAGGAAATGCCAATTGATACACATATTCAAAAATATGGCGTAACCGAAGATCAGATGTTAAAGGCGCGAAGTAATGTGTACGGTATCCCTGTGAGGAAGGTAGATGTCAAAACTATTGATCCGCAAGTTCTGAAATATATTGCCGAAGAATCGGCGATACAGTATCAATTTATACCACTTAAAGTCGAAGATGGGGTACTTGAGGTTGGTATGGTAGACCCAGAGTATCTCTCGGCGAAAGATGCACTGCAGTTTATCTCAGCAAAGGTCGGTTTGCCGTACACCATAGTTCTTATTTCAAAGAGTGACTTTGACAAAGCACTTGAGTTGTATCGTGGGATAGGGGGAGAGGTTGATAAAGCGCTTGAAGAATTTGATATTGAGAATCTTGACGATACAGACAAAAAAAACACCTCTGACAAATCTGAAGGCAAAAAAGTATTAGCCGAAAACACTATCGTAGAAGATGCGCCGGTTACTAAAATTGTATCTGTTATATTACGACATGCACTTGAGCAGAACGCGTCAGATATTCATATCGAGCACGTCGGTGACAAGGTCAAAGTTCGTTTTCGTATTGATGGAGTTTTAGAGACAAACATTACGCTACCGCCCGCTGTTCATAGCGCGGTTGTTGCCCGAGTTAAGATTATGGCAAGTTTGAAACTTGATGAGAAAAGAAAGCCTCAGGATGGGCGGTTCTCTTCGATGTTTAATGGACATAAAATAGATTTTCGTGTCTCTTCTTTGCCTGCATATTACGGCGAGAAAGTTGTTATACGTATTCTCGACTCATACCGCGGAGTCAAGCCCTTGGAAGAAATTGGCTTTAATCCCCAGTCATTAAAAATCATCAGGGAGAGTATTAAACGTCCCTACGGACTCATTCTTATTAGTGGTCCGACTGGAAGCGGAAAGACAACCACCCTCTACTCAATGTTGAATGAAATCGACAGAGAGGAGCAAAATGTTGTTTCTCTCGAGGATCCGGTTGAGTATAATATCCCGGGAATGAATCAATCTCAGATTATGCCTGAGATTGGGTATACGTTTGCCACAGGACTACGTTCTATCCTGCGTCAAGACCCAGATGTTATCATGGTGGGCGAGATTCGTGATAAAGAAACAGCGCAACTCGCTATTCAAGCCGCTCTTACTGGACACCTCGTTTTCTCTACCATCCACACAAATAGCGCGATTGGGGTTATTCCACGTCTTATTGATATGGGGGTTGACCCCTATCTGATTGCTCCCACACTGATCCTTACTATGGCACAACGCCTTGTGCCTAAAATCAATCCTGCAAATAAAAAGGTCGTTCCTCATGAGGAGAGTATACGAGAAATGATAGAGAAAGAGTTCACGGTTGTTCCTCAAGAATATCGAAGCGCCATTAATCTTAATCGTCCTTGTCACGAAACCATCCCCACAGAAGAAGTGCCTTCGGGGACGAAAGGTCGTATCGCCGTCCTTGAAATCTTGCCTATCACTAAAGAGATTGAGCATGTGATCCTGCACGGCGCACAAGAGCCAGATCTTGAGCGAGTTGCAAAAGAGCAAGGAATGCTTTCTATGAAGCAAGATGCAATTTTGAAGAGCATGGATGGCCTGTTGCCACTTCGTGAGGTTTACAACTTGTAGAAAAAAGTATCACTGAGTCTGACCACTCTTATTTCTCGATCTTGTTTTGCTATTGTTGTAAAAAATAAGATATACTAGTACATATGTCACTTGACTACAAGTTAGAACTCATCGACCTTATTTCAACTGTCATTAAAGAGGGTGGCTCGGATCTTCACTTCTCTGTTGGAAGTAAGCCGATTGTCCGTGTCGCAGGAGAGCTTATTCCTCTTACTCGCAAGCCAGACTTGACTGCTGATGATACGGTTGGGTTTATACGAGAGCTTCTCGATGATCAAAAATTACAAAAGTTTTTAGATACACAAGAAATTGATTTTTCGTACGAGTATCAAGGCAATCGTCTTCGTGGGAATGCCTTTTTTCAAAAAGGAGTTGTGAGTATCGTGATGCGTCTTGTGCCAAAAGTAAAGACACTAGAAGAGCTAAATCTTCCTCCTATCCTGGCAACATTTGCGGAGAAACGGCAGGGTTTTTTCCTTGTCGTCGGTCCCGTTGGGCACGGAAAATCAACAACCTTAGCAGCCCTCATTAGCCTTATCAATCAAAATAGACGAGAACACATCGTGACGATTGAAGATCCTATTGAGTATGTGTATGTAAAAGACAAATCAATCATAGATCAGCGTGAAGTCGGCCTGGACACAAAAGACTTTCCATCGGCACTTAAATCTGTTTTCCGAGAAGACGTAGATGTTATCTTGATCGGTGAAATGCGCAATGCTGAGACAATCGGCACTGCGGTCACCGCCGCTGAGACTGGCCATTTAGTATTTTCAACACTCCATACGAACTCCGCCTCACAAACAATAGACAGAATCATAGACGCTTTTCCGGGAAATCAACAAGACCAAATTCGTACACAGCTTGCCGGATCGCTTCTTGGGATTTTTTCACAGCGCCTTATTCCACGAATTTCAGGTGGACTTATTCCCGCGTATGAACTCCTTATCAATAACAACGCTGTGGCAAATCTCATTCGTGAGCGTCGCACGAATGAAATAAACCTTGTAATTGAAACTGGTTCTGAACAAGGAATGATAGATCTTAACCGCTCTCTTGTCGACTTGGTGCGTAGAGGAGAAATTACTGTTGAGTCTGCATTTAGTTACTCGGTTGATCCGCACGCGCTTGAGCGCCTACTGCAGTAATACACTATGATTTTTGAGTATAAAGTAATTAGCGATACAGGTTCACAGTCTCAGGGGACAATTGATGCCTTAAACAAAGAGGTGGCAATATCATCACTTCAGCGTCGGGGTTTCATCATCCTTGATATTAAAGAGCAGGGTACAAAACAAGGGCTTCTCGCGGTTTCGTTTTTTGACAAAGTAAAACAGAAAGAAGTCGTTATTCTTTCTCGTCAAGTCGCGACCTTATTTGAGGCAGGTGTTTCTGCGCTCAAAGTGTTTCGCCTCCTTTCTTCAGAGATGGATAATGCTATCTTGCAAAAAGTGTTGACGGAAGTGTCTGATGACTTGCAGGGCGGATCCTCCATCTCAAACGCTTTGTCAAAGCATCCAAAAGTCTTTACGTCGTTTTATGTGAACATGGTTCGTGCCGGTGAAGAGTCGGGGAAACTCAATCAAACGTTCAATTACTTAGCCGATTACCTTGACCGCCAATATGCGCTTACATCAAAAACAAAAAACGCCCTCATCTACCCGTCATTTGTTATTGGCACGTTTGTTATCGTAATGGTGCTCATGCTCACTTTGGTAATCCCACGCCTTTCAGTGATTATTCAAGAATCTGGAGGAGAAATACCATTTTATACAAAAGTTGTTATTGCCCTTAGTGATTTTCTTGTAAACTACGGAGTCTTTGTCCTTGTATTTATTGCATTTTCTTTTGCATATCTGTATTGGCAAAATAGCAGGAATCCAAACAAGAATCTTTGGGATGCGTTAAAACTCGAGGTCCCGTACGTTAAAGATATCTATGAAAAGCTCTATCTTTCTCGTATCGCTGACAACTTAGATACAATGCTTTCATCTGGAATCCCTATTGTCCGTGCTCTTGAAATCACAAGTGCTGTTGTTGAGAATAAAGTCTATGAGCAAGTCCTTGCTCAGGTAACCGAGTCTGTGAAGGGTGGGGCACTTATTTCAGAGGCATTTGCAAAACACAAAGAAATGCCTAATTTAATGATCCAAATGACCAAGATTGGAGAAGAAACAGGAGAGCTTGGATACATACTAAAAAATTTGGCAAATTTCTATAAACGCGAGGTTGATAGCTCGGTAGATACGCTTGTTGGTCTCATTGAACCGGTAATGATCGTCGCGCTTGGTGTAGGGGTGGGCCTTCTTCTTACGTCTGTGCTCGTTCCTATTTACAATATTGCAGGAAGTATCTAAGAGTTGCTTTTGTAAAAGGGTGGTATAATGAAAAGAGCTACAAACGTAGCAGATAAATCAAACGTTTTTATACTTAATATTATGTCTAACATGAAAAAAGGTTTCACCTTGATCGAACTCTTGGTAGTAATCGCAATTATTGGAATTTTGGCAACAGTGGTTCTTGCATCTTTGGGTACAGCACGAACACGAGCAAATGATGCAAAGATACAGTCTGAAGTGTCTAACGCCCGCGTTCAAGCGGAGATCTTCTATGCTGCCGGCACAACATATACTGGTGTATGTGCAGACTCAGGAATGGTTGCCCTGGGTGCTAGTGGCACTAGTTGTTTTTCTAGTGCAACAGCGTGGGGCTTTGCGCGCCAACTCTCTGGTACTAACAGATGGTTTTGTTCAGACTCAACAGGCGCATCTCGAGAGGTTACAAGTGCCACTATTCCTGTAGGGGCAGCAGACTTTACTTGTTAATTCTTCTTAACAAAAAACCGTCCCACAAGGACGGTTTTTTGTTTTATACTATAGGAATGACTTTTTTTAGTCTTGGGGTTATCTTTGCTCTCGGCACAATTATTGGAAGTTTTTTAAACGTTGTTATTTATCGTCTAAACACAGGCTTTTCAATACGTTCTGGTCGCTCACGGTGTTTTTCTTGCAATAAACAGCTGTCATGGCATGAGCTCATTCCACTTGTGAGCTTTGTTCTTCAGAAAGGCAGATGTAGAAAATGCGCGTCTGCTATTTCGATACAGTATCCACTTGTCGAGTTTGCCACCGGGACACTTTTCTTGCTCATTGCTGTATCTGCCTACACGGACCCTGTCTATAATATATCGCTGTTTCTGTTCTTAAGTTTTCTGGTGTCATTGCTTATCATCTTATTTGTGTATGATCTCAAACATAAAATTCTTCCAAGTGTTATTTTATATCCGTTCGTTGTTATAGCTTTTAGTTATGCCCTGTGGCTTTATATTGAAGGGTCGAAGCCTCTCCTTGATGTGGTAGCGGGTATAATTTTGGCATTACCGGTATTTTTATTGTGGGGTGTCTCACGGGGAAGATGGATTGGCTTCGCTGACGGAGTACTTTTTTTAGGAGTTGGCTCGCTTCTTGGTTTTACAGTTGGCTTAAATGCATTCATTTTTTCTTTCTGGGCAGGCGCGCTGGTGGCAATTGCTCTTACCTACGCATTTCCAAAGAGGTATCGCTTACAATCAGAAATCCCATTCGGACCGTTTATTATTATATCCTCGCTATTCTTTTTGTTTTCTCAACAAGATATACTAGGAGTAGCACTTTTCTATGAATTACTCAAATAAAAAAAATGGTTTTACATTGGTTGAAATGCTTATCTCTGTTGGGATTTTTACTGTGATGTCAGCAATTATTTTAGCGAATTACCCTGAGTTTCGGAGTCGGAGCGCACTCGACAACCTGACTAATCAAGTTGCGCTTGTATTCAAGGAGGCTCAAATATACGGTATCTCAGTTCGGGAAGAAGGTGAAGCTCTATTTGATACTGGATATGGTGTGTATGTTTCGGGCGCAGGCACAACACAACTTCTCTTGTTCGCTGATAAGAACAAAAATAAAGCATATGATCCAGATGAGCAAATAGATGTTTTCTCTCTCAACACAGGAGAAACAATCTCGCGTATATGTGCGCCAACATGTCTTGGAGAGGGGAATACTGGTTCAACTCTTCCCCCAGAGCAACCTCTTTCTGTTGTGTTTATCCGTCCAAATCCCGACGCTTATTTTAGTCCGAATAATACATACGACATGAACATACCGAGCGTGTCGCTACGTCTCTCAAATAGATCGGGGTCATACCAAAGGTATGTAGAGATATATACAACAGGACAAATTTCAGTTCGATAGAGTATAATAGGAGTACTATCATGAAGCGACCGTTCTCTGGTTTTGATAAAGGGTTTTCTCTTGTAGAGATGCTTGTTGCAATCGCAATTTTTATGATTGTTGTTGTCACAACGCTCGGCGCTTTTTTGGCTATGGTGGATGTAAATAAAAAGGTGCAAAGTGTACGCAACGCCATGGACAATGCAAACCTGGCAATGGAAACTGTGATGCGAAATATTCGACTGGGGTATGACTATGTGGAAGGGTCAGATGGACAGAGCATCATGTTTAGAGACCAAAACGGGCAAGATGTTGTGATGTATTCTCGTGGCATACAACCAAATCCATATGACTCTGGACAAACGATAGGCATAATGTATCGAACAATCAACAGCGGCGAACAGGTAGCAATCACTTCACCTGACATTAACATTGAAGAGCTAACCTTTGACGTAAGAGGTGCAACTATGGTGAACGGGTCGCCAGTTGATGATGGTCAAGCAAATGTTCGAATATTCATGAAGGGAAAGACTATTCTTCCTCGCAATGAACATAACTTTAACTTTTCGTTTCAGGCACTAGCTGCGCAAAGATTATATGATAAATAAACTTTTAGTGTATGGACAAAGACAAAGTGGCTTCACTCTAATTGAAGTGCTCATTGCAATTTTTATTCTTATAACAGCCGTAGTAGTCCCGCTCACTATTGGGTCTAAGGCATTTACGTATTCTCATTTTGTAAGAGATCAGTCGGTTGCCTCATATTTAGCGCAAGAAGCCATGGAGTACATTCGTCTGCAAAGAGACGACGCTTTTGTCGACTACTCGATTGGCCCATCGTCGCCATGGGAAAACTTCAAGGGTAGTGTTTCTTCGTGTGGTAGTTCGGGCGGTTGTATTGTTGACGTGTATGAAAAAGAAATAACTGCCTGTGGCAGTGTGTGTCCTCCAATTTTTTTACAGGCAGACGGGCAGTATCTCTATAGCCCTGTATCATCAAAAAGTTTTGTACGAACAGTGAAAGTAACGTTTTCTGGATCTGGCGTATTTGAGCGGGCACGAGTGGAGGTGAATGTTTCTTGGAATACAAACGGGGTAGACACCCGTGAGTTTAGTGTTATTAATTATCTCACTTCGTGGCAAATATGAGTATGACCAAAAAAGGTTTTGTATTAGCATTTTCCTTATTGATTTCAAGTATAGTGCTTGCCCTGGCGCTTGGGATTTTTAATATTCTGCTAAAACAAATCGTCCTTACTTCATCAGCCCGTGATTCTCAAATTGCATTTTATGCGGCCGATGCGGGCGCCGAGTGTGCACTTTATTGGGATACTCACACTTCACGTACGACCGTGAACTCACCAGAGGCATTCGACATAAACGGAAACTATGTTTACTCGTATAGAGGTATCTTCGCTATTCCGACCTCCTATCCAGATACTTTGTTGGGGTATCCAAACTCAAAGTCGGTGGCAGATTATCTCAATCAAGGAGACACTACGTTCAGTTGTGGTTTCAGTATGCGTGGCGGTCATCTCACTACTGGCGATGCAGACTTGGCCACGACCGAGTTTGAATTCAACCTTACAAGTGATGAAAAAGTGTGCGCTAGGGTTATCATTGAGAAAGGCACTAACATTGATGGGACTGGATTCGACACACGCATTCGATCTCGTGGCTATAATGACTGCGATGTAAACAATGCGCGACGTGTTGAGCGTGCTATCGAAGTTCGCTACTAATTGTCTATGAAAAAAAACGAAGTCAAGAAGCGCATAGAAGAACTTCGTTTGACACTTGAGCATCATCGCTATCTTTACCACACATTAGACGCTCCAGAAATCTCTGATGAAGTCTACGATTCTCTTATTCGAGAACTCGATACCCTTGAGAAAGAGTACCCAGAGTTTGACCACCCTATGAGTCCAACGCACCGAGTCGGTAGCGAGCCACTTACAGAGTTCAAAAAAGTGAAGCATGAAGTACTTCAGTGGTCGTATGACAATGTGTTTTCAAAAGACGAGCTCATAGCTTGGGAGAAAAAACTCACAACAATTTTAGAGAAAGAAATGATCAAAGACAAGCCCTCCTATGTATGTGAGCTAAAAATTGACGGCCTTAAAATAGTGCTCACGTACAAAGATGGTGTTTTGTTGCGAGCTGCAACGCGTGGAGATGGGGAAGTTGGCGAAGACATCACTGAAAATATAAAAACAGTGAAATCGATCCCTCTTTTTTTATCACAGCCACTCTCTATGGTGGTGGTCGGAGAAGCGTGGATAGACAAGCATGATCTCGAAACTATAAACACCACACGAAAGAAGAATAATCTTCCTTTGTATGCGAATACAAGGAATCTGGCTGCAGGCACGTTACGCCAACTTGACCCGTCTGTTGTCGCAAAAAGAAACATTCACATTTTTGCATACGATATTGAAAACCTGGAGGGCGCAAACCTTTTTACTCAGAAAGATGAACTTTTGCTTCTCAAAAGCCTTGGCTTTGAGGTAAATAGTGAGTATATACACACCGGCAACCTAGACGACATTGAGCTTTTCTATCAAAAGTGGATTCCAAAAAGACATGCCGAACGATATGGTATTGACGGGCTAGTGGTTAAAGTCGACCAAATTTCTCTATGTGAGAGACTTGGCTATACCGCAAAGGCCCCACGATTCGGTATTGCGTATAAGTTTCCCGCAGAAGAGGTGACCACAAAGCTCCTTCGTGTAACATTTCAAGTCGGAAGAACGGGGGCAATCACGCCCGTTGCAGAGCTTGAGCCGGTGCGAGTTGCGGGGTCACTTGTCAAACGTGCAACACTTCACAATAAAGACGAGATAGACCGCCTCTCTCTTTGTATTGGAGATACGGTATCACTACGAAAAGCGGGAGATGTAATTCCTGAGGTTTTTGATGTTATTACGACACTCCGTCCTAAAAAAGCTCAAAAAGTTGTTATGCCTCGAGTATGTCCTGAGTGTAAGACATCGCTTTCTACAGAAGAATCAGTTCTGGGTGAGCGTTCCGTTGCATTGTATTGTAAAAACGAAGCATGTCCTGGAAAGCATCGGGAGAACATCATTCACTTTGTGAGTCGCAAGGCGCTCAATATTGATGGTTTGGGTGAAAAAATTCTTGAGACGTTTATCGATCTTGGTCTTGTACACTCTTACGCCGATATCTTTCGGCTAAAGAAGGAAGACATTGAAGGGCTTCCGGGTTTTGGAGAGAAATCCGCAGAAAATATTATTCTCTCCATCAAAGCATCCCGAAATCAGTCGCTCGATAGATTTATTTTTGCACTTGGTATCAGGCACGTCGGAGAAGAAACTGCACGTCTTATTGCTTCGTGTGTAGGTAATCAGGAGCGATTATTTTCTGTTTCTCAGCAAGAGCTCGAAGCTTTATATGGAGTCGGAAGAGCTGTTGCGGAATCATTTGTCGCATGGTTTTCATCATCAAAAAACCAGAAACAAGTTCGTGAGGTTTTGCAATATCTCACTATCCCTGAATATGCAGTTGAAAAAGTCAGTACGGCTCTTTTGGGAAAGACATTTGTGTTAACGGGCACTTTGGAGCGGTTTTCTCGCGAAGCAGCAGGGGAAGAGATTAGAAAACGTGGCGGAGCCGTGAGCAATACGGTTTCTTCAAAAACAAGCTATGTCATTGCGGGAGAAACCCCAGGGAGTAAGTTACAAGAAGCTGTGAAAAAGAATGTCCCAGTTCTGTCAGAAGACGAATTTTTGAAGCTTATTGAATAAAGAAAATCATGATATTCTCTATATATGAAACTACAAGAAAGTGACATTAAAGAGCTTGCGATCATGGGGCGAATTCATGTTTCCGATGCCGATGCTCCAAAATATGCAGATGATTTTTCTTCCATTTTAACCTACGTATCTGAGATACAGTCGGTCGATGTTCCGTTTGTACAAGACATTTCTCTTGTATCTAATGTACTTCGTGACGATGTTGTTGTAGAGCAAGACTTTACAGCTGACTTTTTAGGCCAAGTGCCAGACAAAGAAGGCGAGTATGTAAAAGTTAAGCAAATCTTATAAAACTATGTATACAGTACAAGAAGTCATTCGACTTGTCTCAACAAAGAAAAAAAGTGCGCAGGAAATTGCTGCAGAGTATCTTGAGCGTATTGGACAAAAGAATACGGATCTCAATGCGTACGTTGAGGTCTATAGCGATGTCCTTGAGCAAGCAAAAAAAGTAGACGAAAGGCTTGCGCAAGGGGAGAAGCTGCCGCTTGCTGGTGTATGTATTGGTATCAAGGATAATATCTTACGAAAAGGATTTCATGCGAGCGCTGGCTCAAACATACTGAAGCCGTATGTTGCAACCTACTCCTCAACTGTTGTAGAGCATTTAGAAAAACTTGGGGCTATTTTTCTTGGCAGGTGCAATATGGATGAGTTTGCAATGGGAAGCTCGACTGAAAATTCAGCCCATGGTCCTACAAAAAACCCTCACGATCTCTCCCGTATTCCTGGCGGTTCATCGGGTGGATCTGCGGCGGCGCTAGCAGCCGACCTTGCAACGGTAACGCTCGGCTCAGATACAGGTGGATCTGTACGTCAGCCTGCATCTTTCTGCGGTTTAGTGGGGCTTTTGCCTACATATGGCACCGTGTCTCGATACGGGCTTATTGCAATGGGAAGCTCACTTGATCAAATAGGTCCTTTTGGTGTTTCGGTAGAAGACGTGGAAACAATGTTTAAAGCAATTGCGCACCATGATCCGCTCGACAGCACCTCAGTGCCCATATCTCGGCGTATTATACAGGGTACACAAAACAAGAAAGTAGGAGTTCCTTTCTCGTTTATTGAGCGTGAAGGTATCGATGCCGAAGTGCTTGAAAATTTCAAAGAAAGTATTGATGCTCTAAAGAAAAAAGGGTACGAAATTGTGCCAATTGATCTACCTCTTGCGCATTACGCACTCGCCGTCTACTACATTGTGATGTTTGCCGAAGCCTCTACAAACCTAGCCCGTTTTGACGGTGTTCGGTATGGGTTGTCTGTGCCGGGGGGCACTCCAAATGAAACCTATATCAATTCTCGTGGGCAAGGGTTTGGAAAAGAAGTACAAAGAAGGATCATGCTTGGAAATTACGTCCTCTCTCACGGATACTATGATGCGTTTTATAAAAAAGCTGTTTCGCTTCGCGCCGCAATCATACAAGATTTTCAAAAAGCGTTTCAAGATGTTGAGTTTATTGCTATGCCAACATCTCCTATTCCAGCGTTTGCACTCGGTGAGAAGACACAAGACCCACTTACCATGTATCTTGCTGATATTTTCACTGTACCTGTAAACATCGCACAGATACCAGGCATATCAGTTCCATCAGGGAAGACAAAAACAGGGCTTCCGCTTGGCATGCAGTTTTTAGCAACACAGTTTAATGAGGCAGGTCTGTTTGCTATAGGTAAAGATTTCGAAAATCATGGATAATATTCGCTTCTTGAGCATTGACTATTTTTTCTATCAAATATACCGATTTTTCATTTGGGTTGGTGAGGGGTTGTTTGGCGCGGGCACAAGTGCGGTGGATAGTGATGGCGACGGGCTCACCGATGACGAAGAAAGAAGGCTTGGCACAAATCCGTTCAATACAGATACAGATGGCGATGGTATATCTGATTTTGATGAAGTTCGTTTGGGACTTGACCCGCTTCGCGTTGACACAGATGGCGACGGCATTATTGATGGACTCGATAAATATCCACTTGATGCAAGTAGGGGCACGCTTTCGTGGTGGGACAGACTCTTTGGAGGGGGGAGTAGTGTAGCCTCTGATGCGTCTACGACAACCATATTCGGCTCTCTATTACAATATATGACATACTTTTTTGCAATTATCGCCCTTATTCTTGCGTGCATGATTTTTTTTAGCTATATACGCTGGAAAGAAGAGTTAAAAACTGCAAAGAAAAAGTACAACGATGCGTACAAATCTCCTGCGACCGTAGAGCCTCCAAAATACAAACACCCACGTTGGGCAACAGTTCTTGCGCATGCCGAGTCACTCAATCAGCCAGAGTGGCGTCTCGCAATTTTGGAAGCAGATACCATGCTCGCAGAGCTCCTCGACAAGCGTGGATACAGAGGCCTTTCTATTGGTGAGCAGTTAAAAAGCGCCGATCCAGAGCGATTTAAAACATTACAAGATGCATGGGATGCTCACAGGGTGCGAAATCAAATTGCCCACGAAGGAAGTGCGTTTAATCTCACGGAGCGCGAGACAAGAAGAGTAATCGCACTCTATGAACGAGTTTTCAAAGAGTTTGATTTTATTTAAGTTTAGGTACAATAGGATGCATGAGTAAATCAATTCTTATCTTAGGGACTATTGCGCTTTTTTTACTTCTTACCAACACCGCAATTGAGCGATCCATCAGTAATGGTCTATGGCAGTTTGGACGAGGTGTAGCGGGCGAGACTCAATATGTGGCAGAGCATATGGGAGACGGCTTTTTACGTGGAATAGATTCCGTCCGCTCTTCTGTTGGCGGCACCCTTATTCACTATAAAAATGAATTTAAGTATGATATAGAAAATGACACGGCAAACAAAAGTATACTGAGTTATGTGTTCTATGTGCTTTTGCTTTTGTTGAGTATATTCTTTATTTACAAAATATTGTTTTACATTCTTCTTTTTTTGATTTTGTACTGGCTTTTTATCATTATCCGTAATCGATTCTAAAAACATGAAAACTATTTATGAACAAGCGCTTGATTTTCATCGCAAGTATCGGGGTAAGCTAGAGACAAAAAGCAAAGTAACACTTGACTCAAAAGAAGTTCTTTCAAAAGCATATAGTCCTGGCGTTGCGCAGGTAAGTATTGAGATTGGAAAAGATGTGCATCTTGCTCGAGAGTATACATTGAAGCGCAATACGGTTGCCGTCGTCTCAGACGGTTCGGCGATTTTAGGGATTGGTAACCTAGGTCCCTATGCGGCGATTCCTGTTATGGAAGGGAAAGCGGCTATTTTCAAAGAGTTTGCAGGAGTGGATGCATTTCCTATTTGTCTTGATACACAAGACACAGAAGAAATCGTGAAGGCGGTAAAGCAGATAGCGCCTGTGTTTGGAGGAATTAATCTTGAAGATATTAGTGCGCCACGATGTTTTGAAATCGAAGAGCGCTTACGGAGAGAGCTCTCTATTCCTGTTATGCATGATGATCAGTGGGGGGCGGCAACTGTTGCGCTCGCGGGGCTCATAAATAGTCTGAAGCTTCGCGGCTTAGACAAAAGTGAGGTAAAAGTAGTACTAAACGGTATCGGTGCAGCAGGTGTTGCAACCGCGCGACTTCTTCTTGCGTACGGTATTACAAATATCGTCTTTTGCGACAGTAAGGGAATGATCCATTCCGAAAGAAGGGATCTAACAAAAGAAAAAGCTGAACTGCTAGAAAAAAGTACTGCAGAACCCCATGAAGGTGTCCTTATGGATGCTGTGAAAGGCGCGCATGTTTTTATTGGACTATCTGTAGCGGGTGCACTTACACAAGACATGGTTCGTACCATGGCAGAGCGGCCAATTATCTACGGCCTTGCAAACCCAACGCCAGAAATAATGCCAGAGTTAGCAAAAGAAGCTGGAGCTTTTATTGTGGCGACAGGCAGAAGCGATTACCCAAATCAGCTCAATAACTCCCTCGTATTCCCCGGACTTTTCAAGGGTGCACTTGAAGAAAATGTGCGGCAGTTTGATATATCCTTGTTTCTTTCTGTTGCAGAAAACCTTGCATTGTATGTAAAAGACCCGACACCTGATATGATTCTGCCAAACATGTTCGACAGGGGGGTTGTGAGTATCGTTGTAAATACAGTAAAAGAATGGAATTCAAATTTGAAATAGAAAAAAGGTTAGACGGCACACTTGGCAGGGCCGGAACTATTCATACCCCGCATGGTGACATACAGACACCAGCTTTTATTCCTGTGGGCACAAAGGCAACTGTAAAATCTCTTACGGTAGAGCAGGTCAAAGATCTCGGTGCTCAAGCGGTGCTTGCCAACACATACCATCTGTACTTAGAGCCAGGAGAAGATCGTGTGGCAAAGCATGGTGGGTTTGCAAAGATGATGGGGTGGAATGGGCCGACGTTTACCGACTCGGGAGGATTCCAAGTCTTTTCGCTTGGTGCCGCGTATGGCGAAGGTGTATCAAAAGTGGCAACGACTGAGGTTCTTGCTGCAAAGATTGCAGAATCAAGAGATGGAGAAAAGGTACCTCGTGAGACGAAAGTTAAGATTGACGAAGAAGGTGTTGACTTTCAATCAGTGATTGACGGCTCATGGCATCGTTTTACTCCAGAGCGCAGTATGCAGATTCAACACTCGCTTGGTGCTGACATATTTTTTGCCTTTGATGAGTGCACCTCGCCCCTTGCGCCATACGAATACCAAAAGAAAGCAATTGATCGCACACACAGATGGGCAAAACGAAGCTTAAGTGAGCACACACTCCTTGGTGTGTCTCATGCGACAGGTGCACAGCAGGCGCTTTTTGGTGTGGTGCAAGGTGGTTCATTTGAAGATTTACGTCGAGAGTCTGCCCGCACGCTTGGCGCTATGGATTTTGATGGGTATGGGATCGGAGGGTCATTCACTAAAAGTGATATTGGCACCGCTGTACGTTGGGTATCTGAAGAGTTGCCAGAGGATAAGCCTCGACACTTGCTTGGCATCGGAGAACCGATAGATTTTTTCTACGGCGTTGAGAGTGGGGTAGACACATTTGACTGCGTGACTCCGACGCGCGTTGCTCGCAATGGCGCTGCGTATACAGTAGATGGACGCATCAATCTCCATAATGCACAGTATGTAGACGACATGCTCCCAATAGATCCTGAAATAAAAAACTATACCTCTTCTTTCACTCGAAGTTATATTGCACACTTACTTCGGTCAAACGAAATGCTTGCTGCAACCCTCATTTCCATACACAATTTGCACTTTGTAGTTAGTCTTGTCGCGAATATTCGACAGCATGTGCTAAATGGAACGTATTTTGACTACAAAAGAAGTTTTCTTAAGCGATATTATAAGAGTGTTGACTACAGAATACTTTCGTAGTATGTTTCAAGTAGGATCTTTCAAAATAAGGAGTTCTGTCGTGGAAAGATTAGCATATATTCCTCCAGTGTTAAGAGCGCTGGGAGACATTCGCACCTTGCACCTTGGTTAAAAAGGAGTTGTGCAAAATGACCGAGTTTACACCGAGAGAGCTAGCCATTTTTACGGTTAGTTTTCTTCTTTTCCTCTCCATCCTTGCCCCTCTTGTATTCTGGTGGAAGCGGAGGAGAGAGGCAAGGGAACGTTTTTTGTTCTTCTACAAGGGGAAAAAACCCATGAAGAGACGGCGCCAATCCACACTTCATCCCACATCCGATTTTCCCCGTGGGGAAAAAGAGGGACGGCTAGGTTTTGCCCAAAAACCTCTTGGAGGTGTGCCTACCATGGCGGAAGGTCCATTTGATGATTTGATGGGTTGGCCGATTGATGGGTCGGAAGAGGGGTCTACCTTTGCCGAAAAGTCATTAGCTGAAGGCGCGGACGCCGACGACGATAAGCCGTGGAGAGATTGAACTTCTTCCAGTTTGAAATCGGAAAAAGCGCGGACACTGTCCGCGCTCTTATGTTTTGTATTCGTGATTGACAAGAGCATATAATTTGCTATACTTGTATGTGTGAGTGGTGAAAGCTACTCACCAAAAACAAATGAATGTCCGCGTGAGCTCCGCCGCAAGGCGGATTTCGCGTATCTGGCCACATGTGTTTTCATGACTTGTAAAAAAGCCATTTCTTGTTAGAGTTAAGAGTAGGGAGAAAGCTTGTTTTTATCCGCGGCTAGCGGCTGCACTCACATTAGGACATTTGTTTTTGGAGTAGACCCCGCTAGCCTCGAATGAAAATAGAGCACAACGTACTCTTAAAAAATCATACAACCTTAAAAACAGGCGGCTTTGCCCGCCTGTTTTCTCTTGCTACCACACGAGACGACATTGTCGCTTCGGTACAGTGCGCAAAAGAAAACAGTATCCCACTTTGTGTGCTTGGTGGAGGCTCAAATATTTTAGTAAGTGAAAGTGGATTTGACGGAATAGTTCTCAATATCAAAACAGACGGCATTACTTTTGAAGATGTTGATGAGCGTTCTGTAAAAATGAAAGTAGAAGCCGGCGTCGCGTGGGATGAGTGTGTGAGTGTGTCGGTCGGTCGTGGTTTGTACGGTCTTGAAAATCTCTCACTTATTCCAGGGAGTGTGGGTGCGGCACCAATTCAAAACATTGGGGCGTACGGATGTGAAGTTGCGCAGCTGATAGACACTGTAGAGGTGTACAACAAAGACACCATGGTATTTGAGCTTCTTGCAAACAAAGAGTGCCAGTTTGGCTATCGTGACAGTTTTTTTAAAACAAAGGAGGGCAAAAAGTATATTGTTGTGGGAGTGAATTTTATTTTGCAAAAACAAGGCGTGCTACATAAAGAGTACAAAGACATACAAGACTATGAAAAAGAACATGGCCCTATAGAAAGTCTTGAAGCGCTTCGCCAAGCCGTAATTGCAGTCAGAATGCACAAGCTTCCTGATATGCATATCTACGGCACAGCGGGATCTTTTTTTAAAAATCCTATTATCTCAAATGAGCTCTGTGACAAGGTGCGCACGGTCTTTCCTGATATTCCAACGTATCCAAGTGGCAAAGAAGGTTTTGTAAAAGTCTCAGCAGCTTTTTTAATCGATAAAGGCGCAGGAATGAAAGGGGTGCAAGTCGGAAATGTAGGGACATACAAAAATCAAGCGCTTGTACTTGTGAATTATGGAGATGCAACAGGAGAAGAAATACGCTCATTTGCGGAAAGGGTAAGGCAGGTGGTCTATGAAAAGTCAGGCATAGATTTAGAAATGGAAGTCCAAACACTAGGTTTCTAAGAGCTCAAACACCCTAAGCTTGGTCAAAGGCTTCACCTTGACCAAGACACTGCTTCCTGCTTTATTTCTCCTCCAAAGCAAGCCTGCCTTGTGCGCGGATGTGTTCTCTTTGGGTGGGTAAAACACCGTGCATAACCTTCAAGAGTGCCGTGATGCTAATCATAAGCGCATTGTCTGTCGAGAGGTGTCGCTCGGGGATGTATGCTTTCACTCCACGTTCGTCACAGAGTGTTTGCATGTGTGCTCGAATGTATGTGTTTGCAGACACACCACCTCCTATGATGAACGTCTGTGCATGCGTCTCTTCAAGTGCGCGTTTACATTTTGAAATCAAAACTTCAGTCACCGCGTCTTCAAATTCTCGTGCGATAGCTTTTTTGTCTTCGGCACTCAAATCGCCGAGTTTTTGCGTCATATACAAGACTGCGGTTTTGATACCTGAAAAAGAAAAGTCCAAATCTTGAGAATGTATCATGGGGCGCGGCAGTTTTTCCACGCGAGCATTTATGAGACCTTCTGCTCGTGCTTCAGCTGCAAGCTTCGACACTTTTGGGCCACCTGGATATGCAAGTCCAAGTAATCGGGCAACTTTGTCAAATGCCTCGCCAATTGCGTCGTCGCGCGTCTCGCCGATCTTCGTATATGCTCCAAACTTCTCAATGTGTACTAGTTCTGTGTGCCCACCTGATATAAGGAGTGCAAGTGCAGGGAAAGAGAATGTCGGGATGGTATAGCCAGCAGCATTTTTCTCGAGCACTGACGCAAAAATGTGCCCCTCCATGTGGTTTATGGGGTACAAAGGCACATTCCATAGCTCCGCGAGCGCTTTTGCGAAGTTTATGCCCACCCAAAGTGCTGGCTCAAGCCCAGGGCCATTGGTGACCGCAATAGCGTCGATAGCAGGCTTTTCTAAGAGAAGTATAGAGTCAAATGTCTCTATGAGCTCTGGCTCTTGGACGAATAGGTTAGAAAGGGATTGAGGTGCAAGGGAAGGAGAGCTTTTTTCTACATAAAGATTTGCTTTTTGCAAAGTCTCCAGAAGAAGCGGTGTGAGTGCTTTGGCATGCTCGCGCTTGGCAATAAGAGGGAAGACGCCACCGTATTCTTTATGAATATCAATCTGAGAAAGCACAGTGTTTGCAAGCACAGAAAAAGAAGAGCCTCCATCTGACTCAATGATCGAAAGCGCTGTTTCATCGCAGCTTGTCTCTATGCCTAAAATTCTCATGAATATACGCTTTACAATATACAAAAAAAGACATTTATACAAATAAAAAAAGCCTAGGCCTCGCAACACTCGTACAGAGTGTGAGCGAGACCCAGGTCTCCTTGGTTGTGGTGGAAAAAAACAAGCTTCCCGCGCCGGTGGTAATCACCTACTCGGCGGTGTGGCCCGTACGGTGAATGCCGTTGCCGTGCGCGTTGTTCGCTTGAGCTGCCGTGTTCGCCGTCGAAGTCCAACAAATGGTGTCATCGATACGCATCGCCTGACCGGCTGCGCCATGAGAGATCATCGAATTTTGCCTTTGCCACTTTTTCATGACCGCTTTCCGTTGTGCTGCGCTATTGCAGCAAGCTATATACCAAAATTTGATATACACTTTGCTACACACCGCAACAAACCAAATATAAAAAAGAACTACACTACCTTCTTCTTATAGATTAGCAAGTGCGGCATTCCTGTCAATAGAATATGAAGCAACGCGCCTGTGGATAACTTTTGCATTCTACAAATAAAAAACCACATGGATTCAAATGAATGCATGGGTTGCTTTTTGCTCGAACTTCTCGAGCGGAATATTTTTTTACATCAAGTATAGGTGCTCGGCGGGAGAGGGATCGGGGATTATCCCATCCCGCCGAGCGTTTGGCGAGCTACTTACCTTTCGGCTTTTGCTCGCCAAGGGTGATCAAGCCGTCTCCTTGTCGAGGTTGTACTTGCCCGCGGTCGCGAGGTACAGATCGCCGCCGGCTTGTAGTCGCGGGAACAGGTGTTCGAAGGTTTTGCCGAGCACTTCCGTTTCGGTCAACAGCTCGCCATCGCTGTTGGTCAGCGTGATGCCAATCGCGGTGAGGTACTGTTCCGGCGTCATGCGCAGTTCGGCGTCATCGAGCGCGTTCTGCACGCCGAACCGGATGGTCTGGTCGATGCGTTCCGGCGTCGTAGCGGCAACTTCGAGCGCGGCCGTGCTCAGCGGGTCGTAGGTCTCGACATCGCGGAAGACCATGATCTTGTCGGCCGGACTGACCGTCTGAACCAGGTGCTTCATACCGTCGGCGACGTCTTCTGCGATGATCGGATTCACGGCGCCGAAGCGTGTGTCGATCACAGCGTCGACCTGACCCATGCGGATGCCGTTCATGTTGTTGTCGGCGATCTGCTGATCGATCGAGGCATTGGTGACATCGGTCACTAAGAAATCGCCAGCGAAGGCACCGGCGGAAGCAGTGGAGATCACTGCGGCCACAATGAAAGTAGCGAGAGTATTCTTTTTCATAGACGTGTTGCTCCCTTTCTGGTTGGTTGAAGCTCCCGCCTCGAGACATCTGTGCTCGGGTAGCGAGTAGCAGGGAAGGTGCCTTTTTGGGTTTTATGCTAAAAAAGACACGCACTCTGCTACTCGCTACTTCCTATACTTGATATGTAAATGAACAAAGATAAATCACTAGCTCACCTTGAGCTTGGAGAGCACTCTATCAGATACCCAACCCCCTGTCAAGT
>JALHNF010000004.1 GCA_022843645.1 Minisyncoccota bacterium
CTGCGTGGGTACACAGAGAGTAACGGGAGAATTATCTCGCGTATTCGCACATGCGTGCCACACAGAGTTTTTCATGCACATGCCACCCAAAGTGTCACGCTGTATCAGTTTGGAAAAGAGGGAGTTGTAGATTGTATCCCGAGGCTCGACATTCAAAACAAGACAACGACCTCTTCGCATGCCGTGCGACTAGAGAAAGTAAGTGAGGCTGAGTATTGGCTTGCGGCACAGAAAGGTATTACCTCCGAGATGTACCGCAATTTGAAAAAACAAATATAGAGAAGGGGGGCTTTTTTCTAGAGTTTTGAAATATGTCTTTAGTCTTGCAATAGACGAATTATTTATATAGTCTGAGAGTGTGTTCACGCGATCTCATTTTCCAAGCTTGCAAGAGGGGTATATATATTTGGATTCGGCCTCCACTTCACTTACGCCACAGGTGGTTATTGATGCGATGGATACATACTACAAAGACTATCGGGCTTCAAGCCACAGAGCTATGTATGCATCTGCGGTACGGGCGACAAAAGAGGTTGAAAAGGTGAGAGTAGACATTGCCCATTTTATAGACGCACAAGAGGAAGAGGTGATCTTCACAAGTGGCTCAACCGCCGCAGCGCAGCTTCTAGTTGCAACGCTCGAGCATAATCTTAAGCTACAAGAAGGTGATGAGATTGTAGTTACAGAGCTTGACCATCACGCTACATTTGTACCGCTTCAAATGCTTGCGCAGCGTAAAAAGATGAAGTTAACTGTCGTGCCTGCTGACGAAAAGTTTCGGGTTACTGAAGAAGCATTTGCAAAATGTATTACTCCACGAACAAAAATAGTGTCTCTTATTCACGCGAGCAATGTAACAGGCACAATCATTCCTGTGGAACGGTATGCGGCTCTTGCCCACGAGAACGGAGCTTTTGTGATTATTGACGCGGCACAAACAGCGGGGCACATTACGCTTTCTTTTAAAAAGCTCGGTGCAGATGCACTCTTTTTTAGTGGTCACAAAATGTGCGGCCCAACAGGTGTCGGTGTACTTGCGCTGAAACAAAAATGGATAGAAAGATGTATCCCCCCGTATGGCGGCGGGGGCACGGTACACAGTGTGGATGCCGAGAAAACGATTTTCTTGCCTCACAAAAGTAAGTTTGAAGCCGGTACACTGCCAATTGCTGAGATTATTGGACTAGGTAAGGCAGTTGCGTACATACAAGGCATATCACCAGGTAGCATTCAGGCCCACAGTACAGAGCTCGTAGCATATGCGCTCTCGTGTTTGGGTCAAAAACCTTGGGTGAGTGTGTATGTGGGAGAAGACAATGTTGGGGTTGTTTCTTTTTCAATAGCAGGTGTTCATCCTCACGATATTGCTCATATTTTTGCAGAGCACAGTATTGCGGTCCGAGCAGGCTTTCAATGTGCCGAGCTCATCTCAAGGAAGCTGTCTTCTTCTGGTGTGGTGCGTATAAGTGTCTATGGATACACAACAAAAGAAGACATTGACGCATGTATGCGTGCACTCGACAGTGTACAAAAAACATTTTCTATATGATGGAGAGTCTATATTCAGAACACCTTTTACGACACGCACGGTCACCTCATAACTATAAAGAAGGAGGTGTTTCAGCGTGTGTTGTGTCGGTGCTTAATGAAGGGTGCGCGGATGATTTGACGCTCTATATAGATGTTGAACATGGAGTGGTGAAAGATGCTTCATTCGTAGGAACACTTTGCGCGCTAAGTACAGCTTCAGCATCACTTCTCACTGATTACATGCATGGGAAGTACATAGACGAACTCCGTCTTATGACTCCGGGTTTAGTATATGACTTGCTTGGTGTTACAATTACCGAATCTCGAACAAGGTGCGCACTTTTGTGCTATCAAGCGTTGCAAAAAAGTCTTACAACATGCTTTCCATCAAAAAACTAAACGTCCTATCAAAAAAAACAAGTGTCGGTCTTGCGCAAGTTTCTAGTCGCATATTCTCCTTGGGTACAACGTCTCTTTTTGTGGGGAAAAACGGTTCAGGCAAAACATCCTTACTTCATGGCATTTTTCTTCACCCAGAGACTCTAAGCGAGCGTGAAATATTTCTAGGAGATTTAGATATTTCACATGCTTCAAATGAAGAGCTCTTCACGTACGGTCTTTACTATATTCCCCAGCACCTAATTACTCTTTCGGGGGTGTCATTTTTGTCTTTCCTCCATCTTGCGTATGAGAAAAAAGAGGGAAAGGAAATTTCAATAAAAGATTTTAGTGCTCAGATTGAGGAAGTATGCACGGCATACGGTATACCGTTTGCTTTAGTTCAAAAAAATGTACATGAAAATCTTTCTGGCGGAGAAAGGAAACTTCAAGAGCTAATACAATTACTGGTCCTTAAGCCTGTATACATATTCTTAGATGAAATCGACGCACATCTCGATATGGATGGAAAAGAAAAAGTCGCACGAGTTCTTGATGATTGCAAGAAGCGGGGCGCGGCAGTTATTGTGGTCAGCCACTCGTTTGATTTTGCAAGGCGCCTGCGGCCCGACTTTGTATATGAAATGCAAGGCGGCAAGGTGGTACGCCAAGGCACAAGCACTTTACTTGAAAGTATCAGCCAGTCAGGCTTTAGCGAATAGGTCTATGAAAACACAAAAAGACCTACATGCTGCGTTAGATGAAGTTATTGATCCCGAACTTGGAATTGGCATATATTCTCTCGGACTCATTTATGACTCCGTAATAGAGTATGACGATACAGGCGTACCTCTTCGTACAGATATCGTGATGACATTCACCTCGCCATTTTGTCCGTATGCAGATGCAATCCTTGAGCAAGTTGAGAGTACGATTACGCTTTATGGTTTTGGAGCTCCACACGTACAAGTGACATTTGACCCGGTGTGGCAGCCAAGCGAGACACTTCGCGCGCGTTTAGGTTTATAATGTATCAATATGGATCTACAATCAGTTATTGAAAAATATGTCGACGATACGCACGCAATCATTGTTTGTGACCGCGCGGGGCATATTGTCCATTTTTCTAATAAGGCCAAACACGTCCTTCAGAAGGTGGCGCTCTCTTCTCCACACCATCTTCTCCCTCATGATCACGCTGCTTTTACAAAGAAAGTCTTTGAAGATGCTGAGCGTATCAAAAACCCACATCCTTTTGTTATAGAAGATATTAAAAAAGAAGCTCATTTTGAGTATGTCTACACAGTATGCCAAGAGCTCCTTTTTGTGGAGTGCTTCGACGTCACTCAAAATAGAAAAAAGGAACAGGAGCTTATGCAGCGCGCACTCTACGATGAGGTGACGGGTATTCCTAACAGGCTTTTCTTTTTTGAAGATCTGGAACGAGAAATAGCAAGGGCAATAAAAGATGAGCGATATGGATTCGGCATTGCGTTTCTTGACCTCAATGACTTTAAATCAATGAATGATATACATGGACACGCGTTTGGAGACGAATATTTAAAAACGTTCGCACTTCTTTTGTCGGAAGCAGCAGATGCCGACCACACAGTATACCGATATGCCGGAGATGAATTTGTGGCGATTGTTCGCAATGTTCGCTCGTACGAAAAAATGACCCTTATCTTAAAGCGAGTTGTGTATATTGGCGCTGAATTTCATTCTGTAAGGGATATTCCTGTTTCTTTTGCTGCGAGCATCGGAAGCGTTCTCTACACAAAAGGCATGACATCAAAACAGATGCTTGATGTTGCTGACAAGGCAATGTACGAAAGCAAAAAAAGAAAACATGTAGAATCTTTCCCGTACACATTTGCAGCGTAGGCGAACATGTAGCTCAAAGTGGTATACAAAAAACCCGAGGGAAGGCTCGGGTTTTTTGTTATGCATACAGTATACCGTACAGGGCTATGCCTTGTGAAGAGTTATACACACATTTAGGAGAGTGGTTGATTTTTGAAAATATAGTCAATCATATTCCAGAACGCATCATTCCCTCCGATTTCGCCAGCACATTCAGCTGCGTATGCATATTCTTTTGCATTTTTGTGAAAATCAAGCGGGAAGTGTCGGTGCACCCAACGTACTTGCCCAGCGTATTCTTCCATGATGGCTTCTTGTGTTGCGTGGAAACGAACACAGAATGGACACTCAAGGTCTGAATATTCAACGATAGTAATAGTCGCATTTTTGTCGCCTAAAATATAATCTTGTTCCGTGATAGGGGGAAGTGTAACTTGCGCGTCTGTACTTGGCTCACCACGAAGCGCTTTTTCGATGAGGGCTTTAACCACATCAACCGGTTGAGCGCCAGCAATTCGATATTGTGTACCATTTGGCGCAATGACAAAAGACGACGGTGTTCCTGAGACACCAGCTCCTTGGCCACTCTGGAGGTCATTTGTTACTTTTGCAGCATATTTACCTGAAGCAAGGCACTGATCGAATTTCTTTTTATTGATGTCAACGGCCTTAACTGCATTTGCCCATTTGTCTTGGGTATTACCCGTGTTTGATGATCGTCTATCGCTAAACATAAGACCGGCAAAAAGCCCGAGCGCAATAATTAGGCTTCCTAGAAGGATTGCAACTGGGGTTGAGATTAAATCTTTTTTCTCGTGTTCGTGTGTACTCATATGAAGTTATCATACCATGGTTCAAAGTAGTGTATACTGTAGATATATACGTTTATGTTTTCATATTTAAAAAGTACGCCTGTTGTTTTTGCGACACTCATTGGTGCCATTGCCTTCTTGATTGGTATTGCACTTGCCTTTAACGGTCTGCAATCGATACGGTCACTCGATAAGACTATTTCAGTCACAGGGTCAGCAGAGAAAATTGTTGAGTCTGATTCAGCAAAATGGTCGCTTTCTATTACACGCTCTGTATCATCAGAAAACTTACGGGAGGGAAGTACTGCACTGCAAAGTGACGTGAAAAAAGTGACAGAGTATCTCATTACCAAAGGTATTACGGGTAGCTCAATTGAGCGTGCACCCACAGAAACCCAAGTCGTATGCTTTAGTGCAAGCGATGCAAATTACGATCGATTTGGTAATCGTGTGTGCGCAGGAGAGGGCTCATACCTTCTTTCTTCACGGATTGTTGTAAATACTGATAAAGCAAAAGAGATTAGCGACATTAGCCAGCAAACAACAGAATACGCGCTCTCTCAGGGTATTACGGTGACAAATTCAAGTGTTGAATTTTTCTACAATAAACTCACGGATCTTCGAGTGGAACTCTTGGGTGCTGCAACAGAAAATGCAAAACTCCGCGCAGAGCAAATCGCTAAAAGTACCGGCAAGAAACTTGGAAATCTCCAGAGTGCTTCAATGGGAGTATTTCAAGTGACCTCAAAGCAATCCGTAGACTTTTCTGACTATGGCTCGTACGACACGTCGACATACGAGAAAAAAGTGACAGCAATTGTACGAACTGCTTTCTCATTGCGATAGTGTGTGACAAAAGAAGAGGCATTAGCAGAAAAACGTACAGAGTATAGAGCGCGAGCTGAAGCAATGAATAAGCTCGCATGGTATGTCCTTGTTATTTTTGGCGTCCCTGCAATTCTAGGCTACTTTGTCGGTGCTTTTCTTGAAGGTTTGGGATACTCAAAAACAGTTTCGTTTCTGCCTGTTCTCGGATTCTCTTTTATTATGTCCTCTATTATTTTTAATCTTGTTTTGAGAAGGTATATGCAAGGTATTAAGGATTTAGAGTTACAAATCAAAGAGCTTCTTCGTGATGTAGAACAACAAAAACAAGAGGCTGAGGCAAATTTGAAATCAGAATAAAAAAGTGATACCATAGACCCACATTCCACAGTAGCTCAGCGGTAGAGCAGCTCGCTGTTAACGAGTTGGTCGTAGGTTCGATCCCTACCTGTGGAGCATGGTAGAAAAAACAGGCGAAAACTCGCTTGTTTTTTCATTTAAGCCTTTATCCATAACGTGGTTTCTAGGTTCGAACTTTGGATATTCTGACCGTATCTTTGTAACACCATTTATGAGCACATCTATCTCAGGTCTGTTGATAATTAACAGTTCTTTGTCATTCCATACTAGGTTCGAACCAAGTGCGGCAAGAATGTTTCTTTTTGCTTGAACGTTGTTACTATTAAGTACGTTTACTATACGACTGGAAATGTCGGTTATTTCCATCATGCGCGAATACCAGTCAGTGCCAACCTTCTTTTCTTTTGTATCCGGATACTCACGTTGTAGCGTTGCTATGTCTGCGTCGTATTCTTCCTGTGTAATTTGTTTGTCACGTAACATTACTCGTGTACGTCTTTTCTTCTCTTCGAACTCAGAAGCGTGTTCTTTTTGTATTTGACTTAAAAACACCTTGTCACTAACTTCCTTGTCTTTCATTTCGTGAATGTGCTTCTTGGACCACTCTACAATGTCTGGTGAGAAGGTCAGTTTATTTGAGAATAACTCAACAAGAGATAATGTGACTTTATCCTCGTTAAGTGATGTATATGGCAACCCAGCTTTCTTTTTCCGCACGTTGTAATGCCATGTATAAAAAAGGTGCTTCGGGTTTTCCATCTGCTCAATAGCAACACCACAGCGTGGACACATTGTTCTTCTCTTAAATGCAAACTTGTGTTTACAGTCACAGATGAGTTGAAACTTAACATCTTGCCCGACACAGTCTCCTGTGTCTGAGGTTATAAAACCTGAGTACGTGGTTGTATGATGTTGTGTCTTCGGGATGTTTTTTCCAGAGATGATTGCTTTAATTTTTTCGTGTTGTGCTTCGGTAATGAGTCGGGGAAGTGACTTCTCCAGTTCGTACCGCTCATCTCCATAGTAAAAGAATCCTGCATAGATTGGGTCCTTTAGAATTTCATACATACGTGAAATAACAATAGGTTCACCACCACTACGTTTACGTTTCACTGTGGTCAATTTTAGAGGTCCTACAGCGTGTTTATGTAATTTACCTACTGAATATGTGCCCGTTAAAAACATGTCAAAAAGTGTTTTGATTTTATTTAGCCGACCATTATCGACGGTCCATTTTCTGTTACCTTTTTCTTCTGACCTGTCGTTTAGAAAACCAAGTGCAGCTACTCCGTGTGGGAAACCTTTGAGTGCTTTTGTTTTTTGACCTTCTCGTACCATGTCGCCCTTGTCGTCACTGTCTTTCTTTGAAAATATAAGCTCCAAGGCTAGCATCATTTTTTCTGAAGATGAACTAGTGTAGCAAGCTGAATTTGCCGTACGTATATACAACAACTTCTTTTCGTCCATAAGGGAAATAATACGACCCGCATCAATAGCATTTCTCGAAATACGGTTAGCACGCACTACAAGAAGAGCATTTGCTTTACGATTTTTGATAAGCTCGATTGCTCGGTCAAACCCTTCACGTCCGACGGTGAAAGCACTTTTACTTTCTGATATGACCTCAACGACATTTAGTTTATTTTTCTGTGCGTGCTCCGTCAATTCTCTTAATTGAGTTTCGAGTGACTGAACTTGTCTATCTTCACCTTCTTCACTAGAGCGTCGGCAATATATTACATAGTTTAGTTTACTTGTGTCTAAGTTTTTATGATTATTCATAAACAAAAATGAGGCAATGACCACTAGTTCATAAGTTGCTACACCTGGAGAAGGGTCATTACCTCGTTTTTATTTACAAAAACACTTTCATTGTTAGTTGTGTTTCTATAATCTCCAGGTGTAGCATTTGTATTTTATCACGGGTGTGAATACTGTTTTATTTTAATTTTTTGAGAAGGAAATCCCACAGCCCCCCTTACCCCCCCCAGAGATACTGAGTGATAAAGGAGTATGTGAGAAACCCAGTCATCTTTTAATTTTCGTCGTGAGGTTTCTCCCACCCTTGTGATTTTATTTCTAATAAGAGATGGCTCACAAGGCTCGCCCCACCATTCTCTTATGCTGTGAGGGTCATTTACAGACCCTGAGTTATTTACTTGCCTGCAGACAACTCAGGATATGCAATTTCTAGTTTGAGACTCTCCACGAGTCCTGTAAGAACTAAAACACCAATCCTATTCAACTCCTCGGGTGACAAAGACGACACTAAAACACCCCCGTAGTTTTTGGTGAGGCATTTTTTGAGGTCTTCAATTGCATTTCCGCTGAGCTTCATTAACTTAGAGTAATCTGTGGGGTGTTGAGTTTTGTGACATTAATTTTTGACTTCCGTTTTTTGTATCCGGATACAAAAACCCCAGCTTTCTACTGAGGTTTCTTGTTCGATTTACTTGCTTTTAAAAGGTTTTTACGAGCCCTGAGTCTTTGATTTGCCTTTCTTAGGCGGTTGTTGCTCCGGACTAAATCCTTCGGGTCGTCACTTTCTTCAATGGTCATCACTAGATTTTTGTAAGTGTTTTTTTCTTTAATAGCTTTACCATTATCTATGTATTCATAATACGTGCCGTGTGCCTGTAAGAGCTTTCTTTTTTTGTGTAGCTTAGAACTTCGCATGGAGTTCTTGCTTTGTTTTAGTAAGGCAAGAAAGTTTAGGTATCTTGGGTCAGTTATTCTACCTTTTGAATGTGCAAGTCCCAGACTATTTCTTTTTATCTCCTTTAGAAATTGTTTCTCGGTGGTAGTCAAAGGGTAGCCAGGAATCATAGCTTCGTTTTTGAGTAGTCGCAGTAGTGATTCCAGTGAGTATGTTACTTCCCAGTTTGGTTTTTTGTTATATAGAACCCAGTATTCTACATAATCATAGAAACATACTTCGAGTCCAAAATCATTTAAGATACTTAGAATCTTAAAACCAAACTCGTCCTTCTTGGCAGTGTCATTTTTGAACTTATCGAGAAGAAATTCCGACTCTGTGATATCCATGGACCGATGTTTGCCATCAATAACATACTCTTTGTCTCCGTTTATCATGTCTTTGTCTGGGTCCAGTCCTTCTATTGTGTACTCATTTTGAAGGGCTGTAATTCTGTCAAAAAAGTCTTTATCGTTTTCAAGAAAGTCTACTTGCTCAAGTCGCAGTTTCTTTCTTGTCTCTAGTTGAGCAATTTCTTTATTTATTGCTGGAGTTAATATGTCGGTTATAAGGCCCATGGTGTAGCAATTGAATTATGTTTCTATGGTAGCGCTTTTCAAATATTTTGTCCCTGATACATTTAAAATATGGAAGACGAGAAACAATTAAATGGAAGCGAGCAGGTGGTCGTAGAAGCTTCAAAACCATGCTTTAACGCCCTCAAGCACGGTATTTTGAGTGTCAGTACTACAGCCTACGAAAAGGTCGATTATGAGGCTATGTATGCGGAATTTGAGACTCACTTTCAACCACAGAACATACTCGAAAAGATACTTCTTGAGAGGATAGTTTTGTCGTATATAAAGCTAGCACGCATCAACAAAGCAGAAGCAGAGTTGATGTTATCTGAGCTTGACCCTTCGGTTATACGAAATGATTTAGATTTGGTATCTACGTACACGATAGAGAAACAAGGATACAAGAAAACTATTTCAACTGACACAGCTACAAAACTTGATGTGTATGCAAGGTACGAAACATCGACCGAAAACAGAATGTACAAAGCTATAAACACACTCATCAGTCTTAGGAGTAATCCTGCTTTAGTTCAATAAAGTAGCTGTTTTGCCAAACGGATTTTGTATCTGGATACAAACTAAGTTGAATAATGGTAGGGAAGTGTTACTATTTTATAGTTAGTCACAACTGAATATGAAGTAGCCTAAACCATCGAGTAATCGGTGGCATGGTGAATAAATTGTCCGCTTAGACATAAAGAACCCATCATATGGGGTGTCTAAGCGGCCGTATCTGGAAACGGATATGGAAGACGAAAGTCTTCACCTGTGTGGTGGGCTTTTTGCGTCTCACTATAGAGGTATTACTAATAGACGCAATATTTTTAATTTATGAGTGAGCAGGTAAGTGTAAAACCAACTACAAAAATTTGTAGCCATTGCCAGACAGCGGTCCCTTTAAAAGCAACTAGATGTCCTCAATGTCAGGGTGACTTGAGGAGCTGGATTAATCAAAACCCTTTCTCTACATTCTTTCTTGTATTTTTAGTTTTACCCATTGTTGTATCTTTGTCTCTATCAAGTATGCAACCTGCAACAGTTGTATCTCCAGAAGAAAGTATTGCAAATGTAAAAGAATCAATTGCTTTTAAGATTGGAAGGCACTATGGAGAAAGAGTTCCATTGAAGTCTCCATCAACTGCAGATTACGAACGGCCAACAGTTGCACAAGACCCTAAGGACAAGAATGTGTTTGAAGTATCATCATACGTAGATAGTCAAAATGGCTTTGGAGCTATGGTGAGAAGTTACTGGTCAGTAACTTTGAAATATACAGGTAAGGATATTGAGGCTGAGATGGTAAATGAGAAAAACTGGAAGGTTGTCGAGTTCGTATTTGATGGCAAGAAAGTGAAATAATATATGGCAACTCAAACCCAACTCTCTGAGTTCCATAAGAAGCTCAAAGTCTATAGTAAGCAATACATGCGCAAGCAGTATAACGACCTCGATGAGTCTGCAACCCGACTCATGATTAATAGTCTTCTCACTACTGTACTTGGCTACAAAGAACTTGAAGAGATAAAGACTGAGTACAGAATTAGAGGTGAATATGCAGACTACATTGTACAACTCAACAGAAAGAAACAATTCGTTGTTGAAGTAAAAGCAATACAACTGGACCTCTCAGAGAAGCACTTACGACAAAGTGTATCCTATGCAGCAAACGAAGGTATCGACTGGATAATTCTTACCAATGGTAAAACAGTCGAACTGTATAGAGTCATATTTGCAAAACCAATTACAACAAAGAAAATATTTAGCTTCGACCTTACTGACGAGAAGCAACTTAAAGCTTCATCTGAGTTCCTATATTACCTTACCAAGAAGAGTGTCTTGAAAGACGAGCTCGATAACTTCTACGCTCGATTTGAAGCTCTGGAGCCCTCTGTGTTAGCTACAAACTTGTATGCAGTAGAAAACATTCGATTCTTGAAACGAGTCCTTAAGTACAAGACAGGGCTTTCGTTTAATGAAGAAGACATCCTCAAATCTGTACACCAGATTATTACTTTGAAGATTGAGTCAGTGTGTCCTAAAGCGCCACTTATGTTGTTCAAGAAGGTGAAGAAGGTTGTTAAGGATGTTGTGGTGGGTGAGGAGATGGAGAGGAAGGAGGCTTAGTGACACCCAGAAAAATAGTCTTTAATGTGTTGCAATAACTGAAGTAATAGTTGTGTATATTTACAATAAATTCTTATGTAATGAGTATAAGGCATTCCAGTGCTTCTTTCATAAAATACCTTATTTATAAAGGCTTTTCTTATGTAATAAACATGATATCATTACACCATGGCTAAAACATGGGAAAAAAGATGCTTAGATTTACTAGCTAAAAGTATTCTTCCTGCAAACTCACAAGAATTAAATGAAATAGACTGGAAACAAGATGTTTCGAGTAGTAATGAAAACATAGCTAAACATCTTTCTGCTTTTTCAAACTATCCAGGTGGGGGATATATGGTTTTTGGTGTAGATGATAAAGGGGTTATCATTGGTATTGATAAGGACAAGACTGACGATATTCTCAAAAAACTCGGCAACATTGCTCGTAGTAATCTTGAACCACAAATAGCTTTGGAACATTCTATTTTAACCATACAAGGAAAAACAGTTCTTGGTGTTTGTATTTCAGAGTCTATTCATAAACCTGTACACCTAAAATCAGGAACTATTCACGATGCTTACACAAGAAGTGCAGGGCAGTCACGAAAACTTTCTAAAGAAGAGATTCAAAAAATGCTAGCAGTGTCTCAAGGTCTTACTTTTGAGAACAGATTGTATCCAGATATATTTCAAATTGAAGATGTTATTTCGAAACTCGATTATGTAACATATTTTGACCTCACGGGCACCAAGCAGCCTACTAGTCAAAGTGAGATTATGAAAGTGTTTGAGTCAGAGTTGTTACTCAAAAAACGTGAGGATGGATACCAGATGACTAATCTTGGTATTTTACTTTTTGCTAAAAACCTAGATGACTTCAAAGAGCTAAAAAGAAAAGCACCTCGGGTAATTGTGTACGAGGGTAAAAATAGAGTAAATGCTATCAAAAAACAAAATGAAGGAAAGTTGGGGTACGCGGCTGGATTCACTCGTTTGATTGAATATGTAAATACTCTTCTTCCATCAAATGAAGTTATACAGCAGGCTCTTAGAAAAGAGGTCCGTATGTATCCAGAGCGTGCTATTCGTGAGTTGATTGCGAATGCATTAATACACCAAGATTTTGATGTATCGGGTGCGGGAGTTACTGTCGAGATATTCGATGACCGAATAGAAATTACAAATCCGGGTAAACCTTTCGTTGAAGTAAATCGCCTCATGGATTTACCGCCACGCTCTCGTAATGAGAAACTTGCTTCACTTATGCGAAGATTGCACATTTGTGAAGAGCTTGGAAGTGGTATTGATAAAGTTGTTTTTGAGTGCGAGCTATATCAACTCCCGGCACCACTTTTTGAGACCAAAGAAGAAAACATGGTTGCAACCTTATATTCACAGCAAACACTCACGAAGATGGATAAGAAGGACCGTATCCGAGCATGTTATTTACACGCATCACTCAAACATGTTTCTGGAGAAATCACCACCAACGAATCTATTCGTACAAGATTTAATATACCCGATAGTAATTACCCTATTGCGTCGAAGATTCTCAAAGAAACAATGGAGGCAGGATTGGTAAAACCGAAAGACCCAGACAGTAAGTCGAAAAAACATTCACAATATGTACCGTTCTGGGCTTAGGAATGGTCGTTAAAGTGAAACGATGTCAGTCTCTAAATCTGGATTTTCAAAAGAACCAAGCTCAAAAGTAATGCCATCATCTGGAAGTGATATCTATAATTTAGTTTTTAGACTTTTGAGCAATGGACACAATGGCGCTGTAAAAAGCTCTGGTACTTGTATTGTGATTGCCCCGAGTGTTGCTATTACCGCAAAGCACGTTGTAGAAGACTTCCTGACGACTTTTGGTCATACAACAAATGAACACGGAGAAATTCAGCCTAACTTCTCTTTATGGGCAATACAAATTACGAACGATGATGACCTTTATGCAGTATGGGATGTTGTGGGTATCTGGACTTCTCCACATACAGATATAGCCTACTTGCAGTTTCTTCCTCATAACGAAACTGCAAAAAAGAAAATGGGAGGAGTTAATATGCAACCTGTTCTTAGTATTTTCCCCCCTGAAATTGGCTCTCGTGTAGTTGGTTTCGGTTATCATAGTAAATCGGGACACGAAACTATTGAAATTGGTATAGACAAAACTCGTCACATATCAATTCAAGATGAACCAACTACAAGTGTAGGAGAAGTTATTGACATTTATCCAGAACGACGTGACAGTACATTACTAAATTTTCCTTCCTATCGAGTTAATTTCAAATCTAAAGGCGGGATGAGTGGTGGTCCAGTATTTAACGATGCGGGACATCTCTGTGGGTTAATCACAAGAAGTTGGGAGCTCGAGGACGGAGACGTAAATGGACACATAGCTTATGTGGCAAGCCTTTGGCCAATGCTCGGGGCAGTGGTAGGAATTAACCGCGGTGGAGTTTATCCCGTAGAAAGTCTTTATCCGGCTTTGGAGCTTGCCCGAGATGGAATAATATCGGCACCAGGTTGGGAAAGAATTGTTTTTGATGCTAATTTAAACACTGTTAATTTAAAAAGAGAGTAATTTATTGAAGTGTTACTTGGGTTTGTCTGATAGTTTTTTCCGTACTGCTTCTTTCAATCCTGAAACTAAGGAAGAGTTGTTTTTACCACACTAGACATATACCCCACTAGGGTATATGATTATCCTCATGCATGGCATACATAAAGATAATAAAAAGATAGTCAGTCGTTTGAAACGAATCATGGGGCAATTAAGTGGTGTTGAGAAAATGATACTTGAAGATAAGTACTGTATAGATATTATTACTCAAACAAGCGCCATAAAAAGTGCTATATCTTCTCTTGAGGATGAAATGCTCCAGAGCCACTTGGCTCATTGTTTACATCAAGAATCTAATAGAGCACACCTCAAAGAAATGCAGGAAGAGATTATTAAAGTGTATAAACTCAAAAGAAAGTAATATGAATAAAGAATTGAAGTATGCGTTTCTGATTCATGTTTGTAAATATCTCGGTATTGCTTTAGTAGCGGGTTCAATTGTTCATGCCGGTACCCTTGGAGGGAGTAGTTTGAAATATGTAGGCTTAATAGTTGTGGGTATTTTGCTTACTGTTCTAGGAAACTATCTAGAGTATAAGGTGAAAAATATCGCAGTTGGGGGTAGTATCTTGTTCCTTGCAATTGCACTCTCTTTTGGGACAGGAATGCTTTCTGGTGGGATACAGCATTATTCTGATAACCCTGCATACGGTTCAATTTTACTATCTCTCGGTTTACTGCTCACCTTCATTTCTCTTGCCTACAAAGACTTCGCCAAAGTAGTTACTCAAAAGTCTGTTATTACAGTTACAATTATTAGCCTCATTGCCTACCTTCTACTCTCAACAATCGGAGCAAGTCTTGTTTCTCGTGTTCCTGATGATGGTCATCATGAGGAAGTTACGACAGTGAATCATAATTAAACATATATGCATACAAACAAATGTGAGCTTTGCAACATGGACGCGACGTACAAAAAAGAACTAGGGGGAGTGATGCGCTTTTATTGCGACCACCACAAGAAAGAAGGTTCAGAAAAAATAGTACATATAATTCAGAAGACTGAGTTTCAAAAACTCCTACCACTCCTTTCTATTTTCGGTCTCATCGCGATTCTTACTGCGGGAACCACATATATCCAGTCTGACTTTTCAGCAATGAATATCATGATGCTTTTCATGGCCTATTTCTTTTTTGTTTTTGGTGCATTCAAAGTAGTAAACCTCAAAAACTTTGCCGAAGCATATACAACATATGATGTGCTGGCAATGAAATCTAAAACATATGCCTACTTGTATCCGTTTATAGAAATAGGGCTGGGTATACTGTACTTTTTCTATCTTGGCGGAGTGTATAGAGATGTGTTTACCTTCGTAATCATGTCTATTGGAACCTATGGAGTATGGAAAGTGTTGAGTAATAAAGAGGAAATACCGTGTGCATGTCTGGGAATGGTCTTCAGTGTTCCGATGACAAAAGTAACGCTCTTTGAGAATCTCTTTATGGCACTTATGGCGCTCTACATGGTTTTGATGTATCTACAAATGGGGAATATGGCCATGTAGTATTTCTCAACAATAATTCTTAATATATGAAAATAAACTACAAAATTACAACAATTATATTGGCACTCATTTTAATCGTGATGTTTGTATGGCAATGCGGAAAGAAAAATGAAGTAAAAATGGATATGAATACCATGCGAGGTGGACACATGATGCCTGATGGTTCCATGATGATGAATGACGGAAGCATGAGTATGGATTCTATGATGGCGGAGATGCTTACAAACATGAATGGGAAGTCGGGGAAAGACCTTGAGAAAGCTTTTATTACAGATATGATTCCACATCACCAAGGTGCAGTAGATATGGCAAAACTCCTTTTGCAAGATAAAACAATTCGTCCAGAATTAGTGAAGTTTGCAAATGATATTATTACGGCACAAGAATCTGAAATTAGGCAGATGCAAGAGTGGCTTAAAAACTATTAGTTTTTTGTTTTTCGTTAAGTATTGCTAATCGAACATCCTCCCACATGCGGAGCCAGCGAAAGTACCTACCTAAATATGGGTACTTTTTGTTTTGCAGAGAAGTAGTTCACACGAGAAAGTTGTTAAAAGAAGGTTACTATAAAAAGGAATAAAGTGAAACAGGGTATTTATAGATAAACTAAAAATGGTCTCGCGTGGTATACTCACACGTAATAAGGCTTACTGAATTATATGTTCAAAGAAAGATATAAACCCTTACTTGAGCAACCAAAACAGATTACCGCAGGTGCTCTGGTGGGCGCTTTGGTGACCGACAATCTTTCCGAGACATTTTTACCTCAAGAACTCAAAAGTAATAAAGAGTTGCAAGAAAAGTGCGCTGACCGATTTGAGTTATCAAAAATAGTAGATGCCGTATTCGCAAAAATGCCAAAAGCAAGCACTACAATCACGGAGGCCTTAAGTGAAGGCCTTGTTGCTCCTGATGTGGTGTCAAAAATGTATAAGCAAGTCACTAAATTATTAGTCGAAGATCCAGCAAGTGCTCGGTTATTACTCTATTTCCCATTTGAGCTGCTGCCAAGTAAGTCTTTTCAAGAAGAAGACCTTTGTGCACGCGAGTTTGTGATGGTGTATAAACAGGTTTGGAAAGGCTTGCTAAAGCAAAAAGACATTCGAGCTGACTTTGATAATGGGGATATCCCAGAATTAGAAATACGAGACGAGCTTCCGTTAGTGGTAAAAGCTACTCATTTGATTCCGTGGTTGGTGAAAGCTGAGTTTTATGCACCAGAGGAAATTTTTACAATTATAGAATTGCAAGAAGATGACATTTCTCTTGAAGGTATTGCTGATGCACTCGTAGCTATGGTTGACATGGGTATTGTAACTGAGCAATTTTTAGCTCAATTAAATCAATCAAAACACTTGCTTATAAGAAATACTGGAAAGATAATGAGGTCACGCATTGAATATGTAACAAAAACACAATCAATTGAGGAACCAGGATCACTAACCGAGATAACTTCATCTTTACTCTCAGGTATAGAAGAAGGTAAAAAGAAAGTAATACGCAGGGGAGAAAACATGACTGCGTCAAGAATTAGCTGGTTGAATGAAACAACAAGAGAAAGCGTTCTCACTTCACATTCAGAAAGTCTTTCGGTGTCACTTGCAAGTGGAGTGGTGACATCTGCAGATCTTGTAGCATATCTTAATCGTGACTCTGTTTCCTCGGATGAGGTTTGTCTTATTGTATATGCTTTACGAAGTAGAATTTGTACACAACTACAAAGTGATGTTGAGATAGGTGAAGCTGAGTATAAAAAGTATTTAAATATATTTAATAGTATTAAAAATATCAACGACAGGTCTGTTCAGGAGAGTTTACAAAGAACCTTTCGGTATTTTAGTGCTCTCGGCTTGACTGATCCTGAAATGTTTAATACTTACGATATTTCAATGCCACGCTTTACTACTAGTAAGGAAGATGTAATTTATGAATCATTTCATGAAGGTAGCATCAAGAAGCTGGTTTCGGGTATAGAATCACAAGAAGAACTCAAGAAGTATGTGTATCCAGTTCTTGTGACACTTGGTTCACATATGAAGGGATATGCGAGAGCTGATTCTGATATAGATGTGGGTATATTTGTACGACCAGATGCAATGTTTACAGATCGAGTGCGTATACAGGGTCTCATTAAAGAAATATTCACCCGTGAAAGTATCAATGGTTCGGCTATGGAATTTTGGCTTAAAAATGATGGCGACTCACTCTCGATTCGAGATTTTGAAAACCCTGACAGTTCGCTTGGCGATAGCTCACTCACACACCCACTTCTTGGATCATGGTCAGGAGATAAAGAGGCTATTCACGAACTATACAAAAAACTAATCCCAGGATATTTCTTTTCAAAAGGGAAACGTATTCTTGAACATGACGCCCGGACAGTATGGTTAAAAGATATGGAGCATAACATGTTGCAGTACCGACTTATGCATAAAGGCTACCAAAACTTTCTTCCACTACAAGGACGTGAATCTACCCAACATTTTGACACGATTGATGGGAACAGTACCTTCTATGATCCTGGATATCGTAGGCTTGCAACGAGGATGTATATTAATAAAGTATTTCTTCCACAACTTAATTAAAAGAAGTCTCTTTCCTATAAGATAGTTACATAAAAAAGAGCGGTCCACCTAGGACCGCTCTCGCGTTGTGTAACAAATAACAGTAGAAAGAACGTTACAGGTGCTTGCGGCCGATGCCAGCGAAACCTTGCCCCAACCTGTCCCATGGGATCATGGAGCCGAGTTGGTAGAGAGCAACGATGTACTGGAGCTCGGCTTGTCCGGCTGACACATTCTGAAGCTCGATCACGCCGAGTGCGAACTGTTTGAGGTTCCGCTCGAGACGGGGGTAGTCGGATGATACTGCCACTTCGAGTAATCGGAGCATCTGTTCGCGATTCGCTGCACCTACTTGAGCAGGTAAGGATGGGTTTTCAAGCACCTTGCGGATCTGCTGTGCGTCGTACGCCAACGCCAGCGCAACAGGAATGCCGGTTCCGGCAAACACGTAGTTGATATCGTTGACGACACCATCAGCGGCGTCGCGCAGAGTATCGGTCGGAGGCGGTTGCATCATTCCGGAAGGAACAGCACTTCCACCACCAGCCATTACAGTCAACATACTCATCATGGCTGCGGGATTGGACATCCCTTGTTGCCATGCATCCACCCATTGCTTGAGTGACTGCTGAAAGGAGATCAGGGATCCCCACAGTCGTTCGTTCACACGCTGGAGCAACGCATCCTTGCGTCCCTGAGTTGCGAACCTTCCATCGACGCCGGGCAATGCTGCAAAAACCTCGGCATAGCTTCGGCGCGTGAGCAACGTTTGCATGGCGTAGTAGTCTTCACCAACCGGTTCCTCGAGCGCCTGCGCATGTTTTTCCATGGCGGCACCGATTTTGTCCGGAAGCGCATAAAGACCAACACGTGCAGCGAGTGCGGCACTCACGGTGCCGATGACAGTGCTTGGGCTGAACTTGAGCACACCACCAACCTTGAGTGACGCCATCCAGGCATCGTCGGTTGGGACCTGCGGAAGTACGTCGAGTGTCTGGGTGTTCATCGTCGGCACTGACGCTTCAGAGGTTGCCGGTGCTGCGACTTCTCGCAGTCCAGCAATCGCCTTGGCGAGCTTGGCTTTCGGAACACCTGTTCCGACTGCGGCAATGATGTCCGCGTCGGGGGCGAAGTCACGGTTCTTCAAAAGGCTGACCGCTTCTTCTCCTGGCTCGCCGACCAGAGCCTTCAATCCTCCCGTCACTTCTTCCGGGGTTTTCCCGATGAGAGTAGCGAAGGGACCGATGAATGCAAGCCATACTGCGGGCAGGGTTGAGGTGGGGGTTTCTTCTGACATGGTCTATCTCCTGGTGGGGCGGTGTGTGCGGGAATTACCCGCGTGAAAAACTAGAAGCAATGTTTGTCCAACTCAGTTGGACCGAATGAGATCATTCGCACCGGTGTGCCAAGCCTTTCAGCAAGGACTCCGGCGCAGAGAGTAACCGCATCATTTTGCGGCATGTTAGGACGTATGGGGAATGTTGAGAGCTGAGGCAGGCACCCGAAAAGCGCTTTTGTCAGGCGCTCCTGATGCTGCAGTTGCTCTGTATCTTCACCATGACGTACTAAGATCTCACCCTCTGATGAAAAGAGCGACGGATCATTCGCTCCTATGTATCGATCACATACCTGCCAGGCATCCTTGCGGAGTACGCTGTCAAGCCATGTGATTGCAAGCGCATCAAATGCTTGTGAACCACCACACACATTCAATGCGTAGCGGAGGGCAACCATATCGAGAGGGCCGACTCGGACCTTTCCGCGATAACGATCAGCAACTCCTACCTCATGAGGAAGAAGCTCGTTCGTCATTTTTTCGCTTTCGGTCACGAGTGGTCCTGCGCCATGCCGGATCTGATACGCCCTCGTAACACCAAGTTTTACGACATCACCAGTATAGCCATTCTCACGGAGCAAGCCCCATGTGGTTATTTCAGGCAACGTGCGAAACCTTGACGTGTGAGGATGGAATCCGTGATACCGGTCGGTCAGGATTCCGTGCGAGCTTTCGACAACGACGACCCCGTCACGCGAGAGGATCTCTCGACGCAGGTAATCTTCATCGACAACACGCACCGACCTTGCTACTGCTTCAAACTGCTCGAGTGACCAATCAAGAAAATCGTCATCACGAATGAGATCGATCTGATGTTTTACTTCACTGATGTCATCCAAGAGAAATTCCGTTTCCAGAATCCCTCCGAGTTCCTCGAGCTTTTGCTGCCGCACTGCGAGTAGTCGATCACGCATGTTTTTTGCACCGAGATCACGACCGTAGATCGCAAGTTCGGGGAAGTTGCGAGAGTCGAGATATGCTTCTCCGACCCCAACACCCACGATTCCTCGTGGGTTCGTTTTTCGTGCGAGCTCCTTAAGTCGTGATGCTATGCCATGAAATGGCGTGGTACAAAGTGCGGCACCATCGAGTGAGAGCAGTGCAAACGGATTGTGTACACCAGCCTCGCTTTCAAGTGCATGTGCTTCGTTGAGTAGTCCCACAGGGGAGACAACAAAACGATTTGAGATGAACGTCTGTGCGCCATTGAAAGTGCCACAACCGAATTGGCTGAAGTTGAACTTCCTGCCAGATGCGGTTGTGACTCCATGACTTCCTTGTGCACCTCCCACCTTAATAACAGTGTGAGGTTTTCTGAGTGCGCACAGTTTGTGCACGACGCCACCTTTTCCACCATCACCGCCACCAAGATCGGTAACGGTATACGCTTTTCGGATGTTCATGTTCCGCTCCGATCATGAGGGGATGAGACAGATCTCTTTGATGGATCTGTCTCGGGGATGGTTGATTTAGAGCCAGGCAGTCCCTTCAGTGTCCGTTTCCGGAGCCGCATCGGCTACTGGCCACAGATCGCGCTTCTTGGTAAACACGCTTCCTTTCCCAGGAATCTTACCGAAATTGGGAAGAAGTGCTTGTGCACCAATAGGTACACCCGCAACTGCGCGCTGGATTTCACGGGCTACACTCGCGCTACAGCCTGCTGTTTCGAGATATGTCGTAAGCGTGCTCAGTTCGAGCACGCCTTCAACGAGGCCGATGATTGCCGCTTCGACATACGGCAGATACCGCGTCGAACCAACCACCACTACATGGCTCTCTCCGTATATTTCGTTCCAGTAGCGTGCGTAGTCGCCTCTTACGCAGATCAGAAACGCGTGTGCTCGCATTTTAAGCTCGTCGACAATCCCCTTGGTTCGTGGCAGATCATGTTGGTTGATGGAATGTCCATTCGCCGCGACAGTGTCGAACACCGTCTCGCCAAAGACTCGAACCAAATTGGATTTGTCGATACCGCCATGGGTCGGAGCGTCAGTCACTGTGAAATGGTACGACTTGAGACCGTAATCATTAATTGCAGCGTCAGTGAGAAATGCTGCGCCGAAGAGTCCGTATTCGGGATCTTCGGGACCATCACCTCCATCGCCTTCTGGCACCATGAGAGTGAGCTGTTCGGCAATTCGCTCACACATTTCTGCTTGCGTGCGAGCCAAGACGAAATTGTCTTGCGTATCGCCGAAGATTGCATTCAGAATTTGTGAGTCATAACGACCTAGAACTGCATGCGGACCTTCGGCAAGAAGGCTATACAAGGTGGGAAGCGAATCGAATGCCAGTTGGACATTCTCGCGCATCGACCCAGTTGTGTCCAACAAGGTTTCGATAAGCATCGGTACGCCAGCGACGAGTTGCAGCCGACCGTCTGACAGGTCCGTGTACCGCGGAAGCGATTTGCGGACCAGTCCATACCCAGCGGGGTCGACGATCGGGTGCAACTTCTTTGTTTCTTTGATGTGCTGTTTTCCTGCGTGAGAGACGTCACCGCCTGCACGCCCCACTCGTTCTTTTACCTCCGCGAATGCTTCACGGGAAAATACTCTTGCGCCCATATGGATCTCCTTCTTTTCAGGTGATTGGGAACGTTGTGTATCGATGAAATTTCCGTCCCCAGAGTGCCTCTACGGTTTCGTAGAAGGCGGAATGAGCCATGCTTGCATTGCTGTAAGCGCCACTAAGCAGGCTCGTTAAAAACGCTTGATATGTTTGATCTGCGAGCTGATCGTTCACTGGGATCTCGCCGCTGTCAGGATTGCCTCCAAGGAGCAATATTGCCAATCGTGTTGCCGCGCGGATTTCTCCTCGCACCAACTCTTTTGGTAACTCGACATTGTGAAGCTTCGCTTTTGTCCAGTCGAACACTGAGACCAAATGATCTTCACGGACGATAAGAATGTTTTCGGCCGTGAGATCACCAATGGAAATTGTTTGACTGTGTGCAAATGCCATTATTTTTAGAAGTTTCCCCAGGAACCAGGCACTTGTCTTGGGATCAACACGTACACGATCACGAGATAGGATCAGTTGTACTGGTGCCAAATCTCCGATCGTGTTTGTTGCATCGAAACCGAGAATGAGTACTCGACGATTGTCTTGATCGGGTGCCAGAAACGTTTCGACCAATTCGGGAAATCCGATTTGGTAGTTCAGTGTTCCGGCGCCTGGACGCGCGAGTGCATATTCCACCTCGAGGCGGAGCGCTCTTTCGCGCATTGATGTGAGCAAAAATGCCTCACGATCAAGATGGCCATTGTATCCGACGCCTGTTGCTATTTTGAGCATGAGTTCCTGATCTGGCCGGGCATCCGAAGACACGAGATATATCCGGGAATGGATATTACTACCAAGCTGTCGAACAACTTGGTAGCTTCTTAAATCTTTTACAGTACCCTTATTCACGGGATTCTCTCCTTTGTAAATACTATGTTTTCGTTGTCAAAAAACAACTGTTGAGACTATACCACTCATCCATGCATATGTCAAAGGGGGGTCTGAAACAAAGCCATAGCGCTTTTGTCTGTTATCTAAAGTTACGATTTGCTATTTTTGTTATTTGATAAATTTAGAAACTTTATTAACTTATCCATCAACAAAATTTTCGGAAGGGTAAGTTTTATTTTTTATACGCTCCTTCTTGCAGTATCTCCAATCGAACATCGTCCCACATACGGAGCACGTAAAAATCTTAACCCCGAAAGGGGTTTTTGATTTTTTGAGCTCCTCAGAGAAAAACAATCAATTGTTTTTCGTGTAGAGATCGAAAAGGTTCTCCCATATTTTCGAGAAGCTTTGCTTTGAGAAAATGGGAAACCTGTACTGCGCCTGTAAGGCGAGATTACTCTACCTGTGGAGCCGGTAAAAGTACCCATCTAAATATAAGCGCTTTTTAATTTGAGAAGCTGGAGTTCGAACCTGGTATACTTTCTTGATGGAAGACAACAAGATACGCGTAACTTTTGCATTTAAAGTTCCCAGCGCAATCTCTGAGGAAGTTGTTGAAATTCGTGAAAAACTTTTAAGCGAGTTTGATGAGCAATATTCTAGCGAGTATCCATCTTACACGCCTCATATTACTGTATATCAAGCAGAGTTTCCTGATAAAAACGAAACTAAGATTTTCGATGTATTACAAAAAATAGTAAAGGCTTCACATGAAGTAACTTTTGTGCCTACCGAAATTGGCAGTAAAGGAAGATATGTCGCGGTGAGGTTTGAAAAGAATCATAGGCTACTTAAATTTCAGAAAACTCTAGTCGATGAGTTAAGCCCTTTGAGGGAAAATATACTCAAGAAAACATACACTGAATCTTTTGAAAGTTTTGAACAAAACGAACAATTAAATATACAATCATGGGGCTATCCGTATCTTTTTGGTTCATATCAGCCACATCTAACGTTTATAGCTCTTAAGGATATAGAAGATGTATCGTCTGCTATAAAGAAAACTAAATGGGATAAAGAATTTGAATCAAATCAATTGGAAGTTGTTGTCTCAAAAAGTAGCAAAGTCAAAATCTATCAATACCCGTTAGACGTTTAGTTATTTGCATAAATTAGGTTACAGC
>JALHNF010000005.1:0-9362 GCA_022843645.1 Minisyncoccota bacterium
ACAAGCGAAGATACTGCACTTGCAGTGTACATAGTCGCAAGTCCTCCAACAACTGAAATGATAGTCGAAAGCGCGCCAAGAAGTACCCCGTAAAAAAGATAGTTCCAGCCTTTTTTCAAATGCTTTTCGAGTGGATCAAACGCCATGATCTGAAAAATGACAGTAATAAGACCAATAATTGCCGTAATGAACCCCGTGATCACCCATACACCACCCGTAAGAAGAGTTGGAATAGCAAAGATTGTCATGAGTGCCCCTGTACCGATAAGTGTACTGATTCCCAAAATACCAAAGATAATCGCAAGCCAAGGCGCAATGTCAACGAGCACTTTTCGTCCGCCTTCTGGAATATGCGGAAATTTTGCAAAGAATGGCTCAAGTTTTGCTTCAAATCCTTCCGCGTGCCCCATAAGAGCTTCTTTTGACATTCCACCTTGACTATTTGTGTTTGTGTTTTCCATATACTTCATATTGTACTCTTTTTTGAAATTATCTACTTCATTGTTATACACATCTGATACAATGGAGAGAATGGTAGAAGAAAGCCTTGCGTGGAAAGCGCTCGAGTATGAGCATAAACCAAAAACCCCTGATTGGTTTTGGATTTTGGGAGCGGTTGTAGTCTGCGGATCTCTGCTTGCGTTTTATTTTGGTAACTTCTTTTTTGGAGTGTTTATTCTTATAGCCGGGCTTGCGGTAGCGCTTCATGCAAACATTCCCCCAAGCCTGCACTCCTATAGCGTGCGTGACGATGGCCTCGTTCGAGACGAGCTTCTCTTCCCTTTTCGAAATATTCAAGGGTATGCATTCACAAAAAACTTTATGGGCGATGTGCTCTTGCTTGAAGTGAATCGTGCCGTATTCCCTATTGTCACTATCCCACTTGGCACTGCAGATAAGGAGTGGCTCAAACAAGTACTGCGATCAAAAAATATTAAAGAGAAAGATTTACACATTCCATTTGCAGAGCGCTTGATGGATGTATTTGGGTTTTAGATTATACACACCAACCTAGTTTGTGGGTTTAAATCAGGAGGCTTATACTTTATCTTATATGGAGCAATTCCCAACACAAAATAATAGATCTGAAACAGGTGGCCTAGAGTCGCTGTTTGCCAAACAAGTAGCTCTTGCTAGAACCCTTGTCGAAAGAATCAACAGGCGAAACGATCTGATTCGAAACCAAGGAGGCTTTGATACATTTGCCGAGGGAGGCCAGTATTCACAAAGAGATCGCGATATTTATAATATGCTGGAGGACAATGTTACAGAAGCAAGAGATGCTTTTGACCTAGGAGTTCCGGACAAAGAAACATTTGTCTTAGAACTTCGTGGATTAGGTGATCAAGATCTTGCAGATAACATTTTCAGTATGTTCATACAGAAACCAAGCGAGCCTGTACAAGAAAAAGGTTTTTATCTGGTTTCTTTAAGAAGAAAAAATAGAAAAAAGAATTTTCTAACTTTTTGTTACTTTGTGCTCTCGGCAGGAATCGAACCTGCATCGTGGGTACCGCAAACCCATATCCTATCCATTGAACGACGAGAGCGTTTTGTTTTTAGATACTACAATAAAACAAGTGTTTTACCAACTGCAACTACCTAAGAAATAACAAAACCCCTGCGAGGGGTTTTGTTATTTTATTTTTGCAATTGCTTTTGCAAGTCGAGACTTTTTTCGTGATGCCGTATTTTTCTTGATCACTCCACGCTTTGCAGCTTTGTCGAGTGCTTGGTATGCGAGCGTAAGTTTTTGTGCCGCTGTTTTTTTGTCACCCTGTGTTACAAGCGATCGAACCTCTTTGACAGAGTCTTTCATAACCCTTTGTCGACGAAGATTCATGACTCGTTTTCGAGTACCTTGTCGTATTGCCTTTTTTGCTGAATCAGTTATTGCCATATAGTTTTACTATAGTACCACAAAACTACTAATTCGCAATGCGATCCCTTACCCCATCTTTGTTTCTATGTAGTCTCTCGCCTTGGCAAACATTTCGGTAAAGTCATCGTTTATTAAAAAGAGGTCAACTTTTCCTGAGGCGTGCGCAGCTTCAATTTCCTGTTTGGCGTTATGCAATCTAATTTCAAGTGTCTTTTCGCTGTCTTGCGCACGGCGCTTTAAGCGGCTTTCAAGCACTTGCATAGAGGTTGTTTGTAGAAAGAATATATGTACGTGCGGGTACAAGGCTTTCAGTTTGAGCGCACCATGAATATCAATACTCGCTATCTTAAACACCGTATCTAAGTGAGCAACTTCATGAAGCGGTGTCCCCGACCAGTCGCCATGCACACATGCTGTCTCGGCAAAAAATCCTCGGTCTCTAAGCACAAAATATTCTTCTTCGCTACAGAAGTAATAGTCTTCCATGTGGCGCTCGTTATCTCTTTTTTTGCGCGTTTTGTATGTGACGATTTTTGAAGCATCTTTGTAAAGTTTCAAAAGTTCATGAACGAGAGTTGTCTTTCCAGCACCAGATGGACCTACAACAACAAGTAGTCCGTGTGGAGTATTTTTTTGAGAATGTATCTGTTCCATACTTCATCGTACCGTGTGGAGGGTAATAGTCAATGAGACACTTCATCAGAATAAGCGGTAAATTATTTAAGAAGAAGTTCCTGTACCCGAAACTTTTTATATATCTTTTCAAGCAACTGGCTCTTTTCTGTTATTTGTAATTCTTCTTTCATGGCCATATATACAGCTTTTCCGTGTGAAATAGTAAAGTGACTGTTTTCTTCGATTTTATCTGACAAGTCATGTGCCGCTCGTAAAATTATATTTGAACCATCCTTTGATTCGTCTGGATCAATTTCTATACAAACCCTCTTTAAATCAGCGGTCCATAAAATTGCTTTGAGGAGCGATTCTTTGTTGTTAAATGGCTGAAACTCATCGGAAAGTAAGTAATTTCTTAGTTGCTCAGATTGATAGGTAGCATGCTTTGCGATCTCGGCTAGACCTTCGGTTATTTGTTCATTCGAGAGCGTCTCAAGGAATCCAGGACAAAGAACTATCTTATTCGGCTCATAAAATGACTTGTAAAAATGTTTGTGAAAGACGTCGTCTACTATTTTATTCACACGGACCTTTCCACCAATTGAAGAGTCAGACATTGCTATTATTGTTGTCGGAACCAGTATGATGTTCTTGTTTAGCTTTTCTGCTATATACAAGGCGACATTAAGGACAATGCCTCCACCTATTGCAGTGATAGTGCCCTTGAACGTATTTGACTGTATTATCTGCCCTACCGAAGAAACCTCTTTTAGCTTTGCTTCATTGGCGGTAAGTCGCAAAACATCATTCTCAGGAAACTCACCCGCGATGTTATCGTCGATAATTATTGTGCCGTCAGTAGGAATAACGTTTGAGACTGTCAGAGCATATTGCTTCATGGTTGTGTACCTCGTGTGATGCTCTGGTACAGGAAAAGTGATCTCTGTTTTAGCTTGACCGGTTTGCCAAAAAGCATCAACATTATTTGATTCTAATAGTATTTTTTGATACTTATCCATAGGCGCATCTTAACATTTTATTGTGAGTGATTACTTACTAGGGGTACAGACCTGTAAGGCGGCCCGAGCTGCATGTTACACTGTTTAGATGATCGGATACTTAGAAGGTCGCGTGCTCTCGTTTGATGAAAAAAGCTGTATTGTGGTTACTCACGGCGTGGGGTACAAAGTGTTTCCTTCACCAAATGCGTACAGCAGCCTGGCACAAGGTAAAGACGTATCCTTTTTTATACACACCGTTGTGCGCCAGGACGCATTTGAGCTTTTTGGATTTCCATCTCAAGACGAAGAGCGTTTTTTTTCTGAGCTTACATCTGTGTCAGGGGTAGGGCCACGAAGCGCACTTGGTATTTTGGGACTCGGGTCAGTGAAAGATCTGCGGACAGCAATTGCAAACAACGACGTGCACTATCTCACCAAAGTCTCTGGCATTGGTAAAAAAACCGCCGAGAAAATTGTTGTCGAGCTCAAAGACAAACTCGCGCACGAGATAGACACAACCCTCACTCACACAAGCGAGCATAGCGACGTTATCGACGCATTAACTAGTTTAGGCTACACGCTTTCAGAAATCAGACCCGTGCTCCAGCAGGTTGGTGATGGCAACACAAGTGACAAAATAAAAGCCGCGCTCAAGCTCCTCGCACGCTAGCCATGCCCGAACTCCCTGAAGTACAAACAACAGTAAACGGTATTAACGAGACACTTCGTGGAGCGGTCATTACTCAGATATGGCATGACTGGGCAAACATGTTCCGTGATAATTCGTTTAAAGAAGTAAAAAAAGTTGTAGTCGGTGCAACCATTACTCACGCGGCCCGGCGGGGAAAACATATTTTGATTCATCTTTCAAATCACCACACACTTATCGTTCACATGAAAATGACGGGACACCTAATGGTGGGAACATACACAAAAACTCGCACAGGCTTTGTGCCAACTGATACATCAAGCCCTCTTGCCGACCCATTCAATAGGTTCATTCATGTCGTGTTTGGTTTACAAGATGGAAGGTCGCTTGTGTTTTGTGATGCACGAAAGTTTGGCAAAGTCTCAATTGAAATTACCGAGCACCTGCAGCACTCCCCGCTCCTTGCCCACCTCGGTCCTGAGCCTCTTGATATCGATACCACAGCAATTCTGTTCAAAACACAGCTCTGCAAAAAACCACAAGGTAAGGTAAAGCAAGTACTCCTTGATCAAAGCATCATTGCAGGCATAGGAAACATTTATTCAGACGAGCTTTTATGGCTTTCAAAAGTTCACCCTGAGTCAAAAATAGAAAGTATTCCAACAAAACTATTCCCTATCTTGTTTAAAAACACTCAGAAAGTTTTGCGTGATGGCCTTACGTTTGGAGGTGACTCTACGTCAGACTATCGCAATATACACGGCGAAGCCGGCACCTCGCACAAGCATCACATCGTCTACCAACGAAAAGGTGAACGATGTCTCCGAAGAGGATGTGATGGAATTATCGTGCGAAAGGTAATCGGCTCACGAGGGGCTCACTTTTGCCCTGTTTGTCAGGTACAATACTAAGTGTATGGCAGTCTTTACACTCATTATTATCATTGCCTTTGTAGCACTCTTTTTTGTGTTCCACGACTTTGCAAGTTCCATATTGGGAGTTGTGGTCATTTTTATTCTCGCGTGGCTCTTGTGGTATTCCACGGGTGGTGTTGAGCGGTTTGAAAATAGCAATCAAGGTGTATTCATTCGCCCCACAAACGACTACAGAGGATTTGAAACATATGGCGAAGTGCCCGGTATTCCAAACTTTGGCACATCGACAAGAAACTAGCTCTGATCGCGTAAACAGAAGAGTGCGACAGCTCCGGCAATAGAGACGTTGAGCGACTCTTTCTCTCCACTCATTGGTATCTCGATACACGTGTGCGCATATTTCAAAACAGATTTTGAAATACCTTCAACTTCCGCACCGAGTACAAGCACAGTTGGTTTTGTGATTGTACATTTTGTGTACGGAATAGACTTTTTGGTTTGCTCAAGCGCAACTATCTCAAAACCATCATGTGTATACTTCTTCAATATATTTTGGAGTCTATCAGCAGGTTCCCACGAGACACTTTTCTCGGCACCAAGTGCAACTTTTGCAAAGTCTGATCGAGGCTTACCAAAACGGTCGTATGGGGATGGTGTCACCCCACCTAAAATTATCTTAGAAACTCCGACGCAGTCGGCCGTACGAAAAAGCGAGGCAACATTGTGCACGCTACGAATATTGTCTAGGGCAAGAATAACAGGGTATGGGAACATATCCTCATGAGACCATAAAACTGGAAATTTTCAAAAAAAAATGTATACTTGTCTCCATTGCCCCTATAGCTCAGCTGGTAGAGCAGTTGCCTTTTAAGCAAACGGTCGTAGGTTCGATTCCTACTGGGGGCACCATATAAAAAACCTCTTCGGTCATAAAAGAGGTTTTTTATTATATGGTGCCAGCCGGAGCGCAGGTGCTATATGAGCGAAGCGAAATCGAAAAGGTATACTGATCCTGTAGGGGTCGAGCAAAATTTCTGAAAGAAATTTACTTGTAACCAGAGACGGGGTACAATGAAAAACATGAATCATAAAGAGATTGTCCAACAAATCGCCGGTCTTAATTGGAGTAAGGCGAATCCAGGAGACATTATCCTACTATCACACACTACCGCTAAAGAGTTTGCGACTAGTTTGCGGTTTGGTATTTCCTTGTACCCAAATGACGAGCGGTTAAAGGAGATGGCAAGTGGTGAACTTGAGACGGACAATATGTCTTTTGAAGACTATAATAAAAAGGGTGACCATTGGGAATTTCTTGATCATTTTGTCACCAAGTACAACATTACCCCAACGAAATCAGCACTCCTTGATGCCATGCGCCGTTATGTAACAGAGGTTGAAGCCTTGTCTGAATCTGATCGTGCTATGACCGTATTTTCACGTGAAGAAGAGTTAGCACTAATTTTTGAAAAGATTGTAACCGCACACGACTGGGATGCACTAGGACTTGGTTTCTATAAGTATTACCTTAAGCAGCATATATTGTTCGATTCGGGTGAAAACGGTCACGCATGGCTCACACAACATTTTCCGATGCATGAATCAACCCTTATTAACTTTTATACAATCCGCTTAAACCTTTACGGTGCGTTATTTTAAAAAAACTTCTTGAGACAATCACCTCGTCCACCGAAGCGCAAATTGCTCAAGGGCTACAGGAAAATCAAGCTCACCTCGATGTGACTCATGATACATAGAGACAAGACTTTCTGACATAGCATCAAGCTCTTCCTCAGAAAAGAGTTTACATGCTTGTTTTACTTTTTTGTATACAAATGGATGCAAGCCCGAGTCAGTCTCACTTGCGCCTGATGCAACGAGTTTCATACTTTTTACCTGATACCAAAGCCCTCTATGAACTTCTTCGGGCGGCTTTGCCATAAGCTCAACATGAAGTGCGCTAAATACTGCTTTCTTGTCTCTTTTTAAGAACGCATCTGCAAGTAGAAACGACGGGGCACTTTTCTTTGCTTTCTCTTGTGAGAGCTCAATGATGGTCCAATTATTTTTTTCTAACACCTCTCGCTCTTTTTTGAGAATCTTTTCTACCTGAAAAACCAAAACGTTCTCTGTTGAGAGCTTTGAAACAAGAGAAACAGTACCTTCAAATACCTCCTTGTGCACATCACGGAAAACATACACTTGTGGACCTGCAAATAAATCCTGCGCAAACACACACGACTGTATGTGGTCTATTGTTGGATCATCAATTGATGTGTACACACCAAGCGCATTTTTTTTCAAAAAACCCTGAAGCGCAGCTTCGAAACCACTTCTATCTCCACCCACAAAGACAACCATCATAATCTTAGAAATACCTCTTTACCTTTTTAGTGTAACCAACATACTCATGCCTCACATGAGAGTTTTCATGAGATAAATGCTTTTCTTCTTGAATGGCAAACCACCGTGCAATAAAGTAAAAACACACCGAGGCGACAAAGATACTGAGTGAGTTGAGAATAAAAGAAAAAGCAACCCCGATGCATACCATTCCTATGTACCCTGGGTGACGCACATATGCATACGGGCCAACGAAAAAGTTTACTTCGCTCTCACCACTTCGCACCGCATGGCGAATTTTTTCGGCGCTTCGCCGTGCAGTGTACAAAAGAAATGTTCCAGCAAGAAGTAGGCCGAGCCCGATTTCTACCACTCCACCTGTTGCAAAAATAGGATATGGAAAAAAGACGTCAAAAATGAGCGACCCAACAATGGTAACAATAAAGAGGCTCGGCACATATGTATACATATGTGCTCGCTCATTAGTATGTATGTGCTTTGTCATACACTATTTCTACAGTATACACCCTACAGGTCGCCCCACGTACTCCCTATCTCAGAAGAAACAAGAATAGGAATGAGGTCAGCCTCTTTTTTATGTTTTTTGAGCACGGCCTCCATAACTGAAACGATAGTGTCTTTGGCTTGTTCTTCGTACCCTTTGGCTACTTCAAAAATAAATTCATCGTGAATCTGAAGTAGTGGGATAGCATGTTTAGTAAGTTTTTTCTCTTCTAGTGCCTGCGTAATGTCAATAAGCGCAATTCTCATGATGTCAGCGTTCGTGCCTTGAATAGGGGCGTTGACCGCCATACGCTCACCCTGTGCTCGAATAAAAGGAAGTGGTGAGCGCATCATCTTTAATTGCCGTTGACGCCCAAAGAGTGTCTCAGTGTAGCCGTTTCTTTTGGCTTGCATTTTTACCTCCTCAAGGTAGGAGACGAGGGTTGGAAATGTTTTCTTGTACGTATCGTAAAACTCTTGGGCCGACTTTCTGTCGCTTCCAAGCGTGTCTTTAAGAGCATTCACCCCCATGCCGTACAAAATGCCGAAATTGAGCACCTTTGCAATTCTTCGCTGATCCTTACTCACTTCATCTAATGGAACATTAAACACTCGAGAGGCAACAGAAGCATGCGAGTCTTCGCCTTTTTTGAAAGTTTCAAGTAAACGCTCATCACCCGAAAGGATAGCGGCACAACGCAACTCAATCTGCGAGTAGTCGCACGACAAAAGTACATATCCATCTTTTGCAACAAACCCTTTTCGTATTGCCGCACCTGCTTCCGTTTTGATGGGAATATTTTGCAGATTTGGATCTCGCGAAGCAAAGCGGCCTGTTGCCGCACCAGTATGTAAAAAGTGTGTGTGAATACGTGACTCAAAGTCAATAAGTTTTGGAAGCGGGTCAATGTAGGTAGAAAGAAGTTTTTGTATTTCTCGATACTCTAAGACTTTCTCTATGATAGGATGCTCAGCCTTGAGCGAGTCGAGCATATCTGCGTTGGTGCTTCGTGCTCCGCCTGCTGTTTTTTTGATCTTCTCGCCGAGGCGAAGCTCATCGTAGAGCACTTCGCCAAGCTGTTTTGGTGATGTGATGAGAAACTCTCTTCCAGCATATTTCCATATATCTTTTTCAAGTATTGCCAAATCCTCATGATACTTTTTTGATAAAGAAAAAAAGTACGGCACGTCTATTTTGATTCCAACCTCTTCCATCTTCTCCACAATCGGAATGAGCGGCTTATCAACGTTTTCATATAAATCAAGAAGTGTTTCGTTTCGGCTCAACTCTGAAAAAAGCGCCTTGTGAGCATTGCTAATATCTTTTGTATTTGTATACATCAAAATATCCTCAAGACTCGGATCTGTTTTGTCGGAGTCAATGAGGAATAGCATCGCTTGAGCCTCTTTAAACTCAAGTGTCTGTAAGTACGTTGCTTCTTTCTTTGATGACTTTGCACTTGCGGTCTTGGTCAAGGTCTCACCTTGAGCTT
>JALHNF010000005.1:9462-19337 GCA_022843645.1 Minisyncoccota bacterium
GGATCGCCTGCGAGCCCTTTGTAGTCGGGAATTTGTTTGGGATAAAAAGAGTAGCGCTCAAAAACTTTTTGTTCATCAAACATTTGTGTCTCCTGAATTCCTTTTTTGAGCGTATAGACACGCACTTTCTCTCCTTCAATAAGCTGCATAGTGTCCATGTCACCTGAGACAATAATAATCTCTACATCTTTCTCTTTCTTTAGTTTTTGAGTCAATGTACCAATGAGATCATCTGCTTCAAACCCTTCAAGTTCAAATCTTGGAATATGAAATGCGTCAAATACATCTTTAGCTCGAACAAGTTGCAAGATGAGTGCGTCATCACTTTTTTGTCGCGTGCCCTTATAGGCGTCGTATGCAATATGCCGAAAGGTTGGTTTTGGTAAATCAAAACACGCAAAAATCGCGTACGGTTCAAGCTCGTCAATTGCACGCATAAGCATCGTCGAGAGTCCATAAAGAGCGCCTGTTGGCTCGCCTTTACTTGAAGAAAACCCTGGCAACGCGTGATATGCCCGGTGAATGAGTGCATGTGCGTCAATTAAAACGATTCTCTTTTTTTTCATAGTGGTATGTATTCAACCGTCCGCGCGCCCTCTCCGGTGTGAGCAAACAAAAGCTTCGTATACGAAGGAAGTTCTCCATACATATACTCTGGCCACTCGATCACAATCAATGTATCAGGTGTGGTAAACCGTTTCGCAAGCGCAAGCACCTTCCCTTCATCTGTCCCCTCAAAACGATAGGCATCTATATGCACGAGCTTCGTGTAGCCATATGTATTATTAAGGTCATACTGCCGCTCAAGAATAAATGTCGGGCTCACGACCGTATCTTTTGCACCAAGTGCCTCGGCAAGATATTTTGTAAATGTCGTTTTTCCTGCCCCCAAGTTGCCACAGAGTCCAATAATAGCCGGCTTTGATGTTTTTGTAGTGCCGAGTTCATTTACAAGATATGCGGCAACATCCCTCAAATCCAGCTCTTGTGAAATAGCCCACTTCATAAGACAAGTGTATCACGCTATACTATTCTCTAAATACATCATGCCATTCGAAGGCTTTCCTAGAAATACCTCATCAAATCAAGAAATCCGAAAAGTCCATCCTGAGGACATATTACCTTCGCTTTCTCCTGAGCGAAGAGAAGACATTTTAGAAATTGTTGATTTTTGTCATACGTGTGTAAAAAGGTACACAGAAAAATTTGACGCTATTCCTCCCTCACGAAACAACTTTTTTCTTTTTGAAAGACAGCATCCGGAAGACCCTCTTGGAAGCTACGAGCCTGAGTTCCACGTTTTCGGAGTTGAAGCATCCATGATCTATGCCCCACACATTATCATTCACGAGATGCTGCACTATATGTCATGTGAGAGAAGTGAACGTCTTATAGGGTATCAGTACAAAGAACAAACACCTGAGGCATTCGTACTTTTTTACAATGCAATCAACGAAGGAGTGACGGACCTTATAGCCCAAGACATTTATACTCACAATTATAGACAGCTAAAAGATTTCTTTGTTGGCCGAGGTGGATTAGAGTATAAATCGATTCCCTATACAGAAGAAGTGCTCCTTGTTCAAAAACTCATATACTATCAGTCACTTTTGGTGAGTAAGGAAGCAGGAATTCCCGAAGAAGAAGTGCATGCGCAAGTCTGGAACGAAATATGTCGGGGATACTTTGCAAACGATCACACATACCTTGAAGAGCTGTTTGCTGTCTTTGCACAAAATGAAGAAGAAAGAGTGTCTACAATAAAGACAATGCGATCAATCAAAACAACTCGCGCGCACAAAGAGGGCTGTGAGTTCTTTATAAAAATACTCGACAAGAAAATCACCGATCTTCGTACCTGGCTTGGAACCTTGTAGCACAAAACCCCATCACGTTTGTATATGAAAGAAAGTATCGGGTGGGTGTATACTTAAAACCATGGAACAAGTACCTATTAAAGAAAGGCCTATTGCTTTGAGCCCTCAAGAAAGCCTCGATATTTCACGTCAGGAGATGCTTGAATTGGCACGTGAATCTGTAAAACACCTGTTTACCAAAAGACATCTTCCTTTGCTTAATAATTTTAAAGGTGGAGTTGAGTTTGAAGATACAGGATCCTTTCATCCGGCTGGCGGCTCGTCCCTCGAGGCAGACCATATTAAAATTTACAATAACGGCGATGAGGACCTCAGTATATATATTCATGAGTTGCTTCACGGATACACAAACTTTCATAACCACCCAGAGAGAAGGCGCTTTAAGAGCGGTTTTATGTCTCAGTGGGAAAAAGGTACCGACAAGCCTGCTTATTTTTTAGCCATAAATGAAGCGCTTACGGAGCTACTTACAGATGAAGCCTTTGCAACCGTTGACACTAGCACTCACTTAGAAATTAGAAAACGCCTACTCGAAAGAAAAAAGGATGCCCTTATATCAGACGCAGAACAAAAGAGGTTTATTATTGAGAAGGAAATCGAAGGTTATTTAGAACAACTCTCTGATCTAATACGCAACAACAGAAAAGAATACTGGGACACTGAAGAAATGTACAGAGAGTTTGTTCAAAGAGTAGATGAATTAAACCTATTTTTAGAGGCTGGTGGGTCACAAACGCGAGCTGATTCGTTGAGAGAAACTTACAGAGAGCAAACTGAGAAGAGCTTTACTGAACAACAGGACTGTCTATTAAATCTTTTATCTATTTACGAAAGAAAGCTTCAGCTGACAAAGGAACACTTGGATGCAGAAGTAAAAGTAATTGATGTTGAGCTTGAAGGTTTTTTAAAAACAGAATCATATGTTTGGGAAAGAAGGTTAGTACTTACTATAGTACGGAAAATAGCGGAGCTCACACATAGAGAGTCTGAAGATGTTTTTGAAGAAATGAAGGTTGCGTATCTCAAAGGAAACACACTGCATTTGAGGATCATCGGCAAGGTGCTTGGAAAAGATCTTTTGGTGGTAGTTGCTAGTTTGGGTGAAGAATTTGAAGTAACTGAAGCAGACCACAAAGAAGCACTCAGTATTTGTCCAGATAATCTCGACGTAAGTTTTAAACAAGAGCTCCTTAAAAGCCTTTCTCTACAAATCGCAAAAGATCGATTTTGCAAACAACTGATTGAGAAGATAGATTCTCTCCATTCAATTCAAGACTGATTACTCCAACGAGAGCACAAAACCCCATCACAAACGTGATGGGGTTTTGGAGTGCGCGGCCGCACTCATATACATTAGGACATTACTCTATGTGACCAGTGAGTGAAACTCACGTGTGTGCCGCGACTTTATGCTTTCTTTGCTTCAGCGAACGACAAGTACAGCTTTCGAAGCATGTAGATGATTGCAAGTAAGATAAGAAGGAGAAGCAACCATCCAAATGCCATACCGAGATTACTGTCAAAGAATCCGATTGCTGCAACACCATCTGCATTCGATACAAATCGGCCTTCTCGAATAGTTGTAAGCGCGTATGCGATTACTTCGTCTTGGTATGCAAGGAATTGTGAGTCAGCTGGAACAGTATAGTTTCCGTATCCTGTTACCACAACCGTCTTACCTACTTGTGCATTTGGGAGCACTTTCGCTCGTACTGTGATGCTTCCCTGTTCACCACCTCGGAATTCACCGATATTAAGTGTAAGTGTTTTGTTTTCGCTTGAGTACACACCACGAGTTGCGGTGATGTATTCAAACTCTTCAGGAAGAAGCACTTTGATCGCTGTCTCTGTGAGAGTTCTATTTGTAAGACTTCGGTAGTTGACAACGTATTCCACCTCACCTTCTCGTACTGCATCAAGCGTTACTTGATTAACAGTTACTTCAAGGAATGCAGGTCGGCTAAATGTAAGTGCTGTTTGTGTTGGAGTTACTGGACGAGGAGTGACTGGCGTTACAACAGTTGTAACACGCGCTGTCACAAATCGCTCAATATCACCTCGAAACACTCCCTGACTATTTCGCATCACTGCTCGGTAGTAGTACACCGTGTTTGAAGAAAGTCCTGTCACAACATCAGTGAAGTCTACTGTTCGTGCAGAGCCAATAGAACGAATGTTCGTTGTATTACCAAGAGCTTCCGTTCGGCCATACTCAAACCATCCTTCAGAAAACTGTCCGTTTGCAATGATAGCAATACCGTTTAGTCGAGCTCCTGAAGTACCAATACCTGTTGCAATGTTTGTAATTGCACTGTTATTGTTTTGATTTGTTGTACCACTCACAAAGATTGTTTGTGTTTGTGACGTTGTCTGATTGTTTCGGTAACAGGTAAGTGTGAATGTTCGTGTTCCTGAAAAAGGTCCGACTCGCTCACTTCCTGAAGCCGCTTTTGTGCCACTCCAGTCTCCACCCGCAATACAGTAATCAGCATTTGATGACCATGAAATGTTCACAAATCCATCACCTGCATTTGTAACATTGAAGTTGTTGATGATAGGATTGTCTACTTGGCCATTTGTGGTGACAAACACTGTTCGTGAGTCACTACCACCATTTACACCGTTACATGTAAGCGTGTAGTTCTGAGATCCAAAGAAAGGACCTGCAGATCGTGAGCCATTCACCGTTACTGATGAGCCGTTAAGTGTACATGATGAAGCATTTTGTGTACTCCATGAAAGTGTTGTGAATCCTCCGTTTGACACCGTAGATGGTGACGCAAAGAAGTTATCGATTCGTACTGGATTTGTGTTTACATTATCCACCTGTACAAACACTGTTCGTGAGTCACTGCCGCCGTTTGTACCATTACAGTTGAGTGTAAATGATCGTGAAGAAGATACAAACACACTTCGTGAGCCATTTACATTTACCGTTCCTTCACCCGAAAGTGAACATGACGATGCATTTGTTGTAGACCATGAGAGGTTTGTTGTCCCCTGGCTTGAAAGGTATGACGGTGAGGCTGTGAATGAGTCGATACGGAAATTATTCTGTACCTGATCTACTTGCACAGTTACTGTGCGTGAGTCACTACCACCATTTGTACCACTACACGTGAGAGTGAATGATTGTGTAGATCCTACGAATTGTGATCGTGAGCCGTTTACATTCACTGAGCCAATACCTGAGATAGTACACGATGAAGCGTTTTCAGAAGACCATGAGAGGTTTGTTGTACCACCGCCATTTGCAAAGTACGATGGTGACGCATTGAAGTTTATGATCCGTGGGTTTTGTATTACCTGATCACACGCCGCAGTAGTGAACGTACGTGGTGATCCATTGGTCATACCACCTTGAACGTTTCCAGCCGCTTGGTATGTGTATGTTGTGTTACATCGTAGACCGGTGATAGTTCCAGACACAGAGCCTGCGCCTGAGATTGTTCCTAGTCGTTGAATGTTTCCATTACCAACATTAATTTCTACCCATGTTTGGTTTACTGCACCTGACGAAGATCCTGAGATAATCGCACTTGTTTGTGTGACGTTTGTCGCAGAGCCTGTCGTGAAGGTGTATGAACCACCGTTACCACCATTGTTATCACACGCCGCAGTAGTGAACGTACGTGGTGATCCATTGGTCATACCACCTTGAACGTTTCCAGCCGCTTGGTATGTGTATGTTGTGTTACATCGTAGACCGGTGATAGTTCCAGACACAGAGCCTGCGCCTGAGATTGTTCCTAGTCGTTGAATGTTTCCATTACCAACATTAATTTCTACCCATGTTTGGTTTACTGCACCTGACGAAGATCCTGAGATAATCGCACTTGTTTGTGTGACGTTTGTCGCAGAGCCTGTCGTGAAGGTGTATCCTACTTGCGCAGACGCAAATACTGTTGTTGTTACAACAACAATCAGTGCGAATGCAAATTTTGTAATATGTTTCATCATAATTTTTTCTGAAAACGAAATATACGCACGCAAATGCCTACATTTGTTTATGGAAAGAGTATAGCATACTCGTATACCATTGTCAATACCTGCCCTTGACCTTTCTGTTTTAGTATTTCAAAAGAAAAAGCCCTGTCACGAAGACAGGGCTTTTGAAGAATCTCTTTTCAGAATGTCATCCCAACATTCTTACTAAGAGAAAAAGATCATCCACAAGGAGGGGCGCTGCACTGCGGTCCAGTGGGCTGATTGTAATTCGGCTCGACCGGTTGGGTGTAGGATGGGTTACCAGTTGGATCGCTAAGCCCGCCGCCACCTATTGGCCCAGCAGGCTGATTGTATCCAAGCCCACCACCAAACACAGGTTCCGCTGGTGGTGTATAGCTTGGACGATTCACAGGTTCCGCCGGTGGTGTATACACCGGGCCACCGCCTGTTCCAGGAATCGGAACAAGAACTGGGCGGTCGATGTACACCGGACGATCACGGTCAACGTAGACCGTTTCCGTGCGTATCTGCGCCGGGTTGTTGGTGACAGTTTCCGAACAATTGACCGTTGAGCCAGACACCGCATTGCAGTTTCCCGCAATGTTTATATGGTTGGTCACCGGCGCCGGACGAGATGCATGGATGCGCGCCGTCTCGACTTGAGCATAGGCACGAATCCGTTCTCGCTCTACCCACGCACGTGTGACTTTCCCAGTCACACGGTCAGTGACGAAACCCCACACCAGGTCGTGGCCAAGGTCACGGGCAAGTTCCCTACCGGAGTACCCACTTGTTGTGCCACCCTGCGGCGGAGCTGGGACGTAACGATTAATGACTTCCGTCACTCCATTACGCCCCGGAGGACCTTGTTCACCCCGCTCTCCTTGCGGACCAGCGGGACCTTGAACAGCAACCTGCGCTTGTGTAATTTGAAGGATTCCTCCTTGAACTTTGTTACCGCAGGTTGCGTGGCCGTAGAGCTCGCCTCCTTTCCACAACATCTCTGTGCCCTGGGGAATATAGACGGCATGAAAGTTACCGTCGATAACCTGCATCTCAACACAGATACTAGCTTGCAGCGGCGCAATAGTTGCGCCGTCTTCTATTGCGCGTTTTGCACGCGCTTGGTTGGGGGCAGGGATATACTGAATCACCCGCCCACCCTCTGCACGCTCACGACACTCCTCTACAGAGGAGTACCAATTTCCTGTGGCCGCCGAAGCGACGCAGGAGAAGCTGACAACGAGGACGACGATCAGGCTCGTCGCGAACTTTGTGAACACACTGTTCATTTTTAACCTCTCTTTGTGAAAAAACTTAGCGTAGGCACTGTGCCTAGCTTGTATACATTATATCATGTAAATATAAAAAAGTCAAGCTTGCGCCTGACTTTGTTTTTTGGAGGTGGGCACATGCCCACCTCCGCTTTCTTCTCCTTGTGAAATCACCGGCACCTACATGTGTAGCGCCGTGATTCGTGAATCTCCTCTCCCAAGTCAAAGGTTCCCCAGTCTTTGCCTGCCGGGCATTGGCGCCACTCGCTTTCGCAGTGTGCTTCCCATCGCTGCAGGAAGGGGTTAACTTGGGGCTGCTCAGGCTCGGATTCTGCACGGAATACCGCCCGTTGAACAGGTTGAGGGTCCTGGCTTTGAGCAACTTGAGCATGTTCCAGCCGCTCTTGGTAAAAAGCCGCATTACCAGCCGCCAGCATCTCTTGGACTTCGGAACATTTGTAGAACCTGCTGACTCCGTTGTGTTGTTGAACAGCCTGGCCGGCGCGAACCGTCCCCGCTTGAACGTACGGGTTTTCAATCGCCAATGAGGCGATTGGAACTACTACACCCCAAAAGAGACGAGATGCCGTACCTTCACGCTCGCAATCGAGCCGGTGCACGACCCGATACCCATTCGGGTCCTCGTAGACCCCTTTTTGTCCCTTGATAGGGCGAAGAAGGGTTCTGCCGTCTGCGGCGACCCGACCGTTTTGATCTCGTACGGAGTTATAAAACTCACCGTAGTTACCCCAAAACTGTTCGGCTTCTTGGTTCTGCGACCTGATACAGTCAGGGTTCGCGACTGGTATAACCTGCTCTCGCCCATACGAGTCGCGGCGCACATCATAACGCGGTTCACAAGCCGCCGCCACCGAAGCAGTGAAGGCGACCAAAAAGAATAAGAAAAAAAAGAACTTGCTCATGAAAGCCTCCTTAGGCTTTAATTTTTTAGTGAAAGTCTCAGATGCTTCGAACGAAACACCCTCTTTCACCAACCCATACATTATATCACGCTGTACAGTTTATGTCAATATGTCCGCTCTGATTCAACACCTCAAGAACACCTCTTTTTACTCCACCCTTCTCTCTAGTCAAGGTCCCACCTTGACGTCAAGGTGGGACCTTGACTATACTTAGATATGACTTTATTGGACCGAAACCAACAACTTGTTTCTGCTTCTGATCTTTTTATCGGCGAGTGGTACCACTTATACAACAGAGGTGCCAATAAAAGCACAATTTTTCACCAAGAGTCCGACTGGCACAGATTTCAGACGCTTCTTTTTTTGGCAAATTCAAAAACGCCGATTCATTTTCAGAAAACCCGAGATAAACTTCTTTCTGAGATTGCAAGAGGGGAAACACTGGTTGACATTGCGTCGTATGTACTTATGCACAATCATTTTCACATTCTTGCCAAAGAACGATTGCTTGGTGGTCGTGAGATGTTTTTACGAAAATTATGTACTGCGTATACAATGTATTACAACAAAAAATACAATCATAGTGGGGTTATTTTTCAAGGAGACTCTAAATCGAAACGCATTGCAGATGATGAGTACTTTCAGTATCTTTCTTTATACATACACCTCAACCCAGTCAAAAACATCGAGCCGGAATGGAAAACAAAAACAGACCTAGATTACAAAAAAGTTAAAAAGTTTTTAGAAAACTACACACACTCAAGCTATATTGACTTTACTGGAAAAAATCGTGATGAAAGATCTATTTTAAGTCCGCTTGATGGAGACATAAAAAACTACTTTGAAATAGAGCCTGAAAAAATGCTCGAAAGGTGGCTTACAATTAGAGACGAGTCTCTCTAGATCTGACCCGAAGCGAACTCAGTTTTGGTCAAGGTCCCACCTTGACGTCAAGGTGGGACCTTGACCAACAAACCGGTTGCTATACTTAGTATAAGACCTATGATCTCTTTTGATGACGATAAACAAAAAAAACAAATCGACGCTCTTCATCATGAAGAAGAAGAGGAACTACTACGACTTCTCTCGGAGCGGTATTCCCTACCCTACATAGACCTCTCGAATGTCTCTATAGAAACAGATGCGCTTCGCATGATTCCTGAGGAAGACGCAAAAGAGGCAAACGCTGCGGCTTTCAAAGCACAAGGTAAGCGACTGTTTGTGGCAAGTGTGTCACCTGAAAACAAAAAACTTGTAGAAATTTTAGGAGGCTTGGAGCGTCGTGGCTTCACCTATACTCTCATGCTTGCGTCTCATTCTTCCATTGAGCGCGCGTGGTCGCGATACAAAGACCTCTCACATGCCACCGAAACAAAAGCGGGCGTCCTTGATATTGCCCACGAGTCACTCGAAGAGCTCACCAAAGAAATAAAAAGCAAAGACGATGTGACGCGAATCGTAGACACACTCCTCAAAGAGCAAAAAGGACGAAAGGTGTCTCGTATGTTTGAAATCGTACTCGCAGGGGCACTTGCAACCAACGCATCAGACATTCATATTGAACCAGAAGAAACACAGGTGCGCCTGCGATACCGCCTCGATGGAGTACTTCACGATATTCTCTTTTTTGATTTTGAGACAAACAAACTTTTGAACTCACGCATCAAGCTCACTTCAGGTATGAAGCTCACGGTAAGTAAAAACGCGCAAGATGGGCGATTCTCGCTCACGCTTGGCGACAAAGAAATAGAAATGCGTGTCTCTATGATCCCTGGCACCTACGGAGAAAGTGTGGTGATGCGTATCTTAAACCCAGACAATATCGCAGTGCAATATGAAGAGTTAGGAATTTC
>JALHNF010000006.1 GCA_022843645.1 Minisyncoccota bacterium
ATCAGAGATCCTCAAAACATGGAAAAGCTTTTCGACTCTCCGACGCAAGCAAAGCAGTTTGCTTGCTTAGGGTCACACAACAAAAAAGCCGCTTACGCAGCATATTTTTGTACGTGTGACCCTACGGAGAGTCGAACTCCGGTTAGCGGATTGAGAACCCGCTGTCCTAACCACTAGACGATAGGGCCGAATGTCTAAACACATAGCACTGTACCTGTTTTGTGTATATTTTTCAATAGGCAATATTTTGTATGCTAGTATATACATATGAAAAAATTGGGTATTGCGATACTTGGGGCCCTGGTTGCAGGGGCGCTTTTCTTTGTCTTTACAACACAAGACAATAACAGTGTCAAAGAAGGTGCTCTCGGTACTACTCCTACAACCACATTCTCTCTTTTTCGAGAAAGGGGAGAAGTATATTACGCTCTTCCTGGGGCCTCTGAACTCATGCTCAGTGACGCCACACCGTCTATAGATATTGTCTCTGGCACAAAAGTGCGCACAGTGGAAGGTTCTGCCTATGTGCTTTTCCCTGACAACTCGATGATGTCTATTGATGCAAATACGACTGTAGTCGTGGAGTATACAAAAAATAAGGTTTCGATCATTCAAACACTTGGTAACACCTACCATCGTGTAAAGACGCTTGAGTCTGGGCAAGAGTATGAAGTTCGCACCCCGGGCACACTGGCTGCGGTACGAGGAACAAGCTTCGCTGTTTTATTTGATAAAAATACTAAAAATTCAAAAGTGAAAGTGACAAAAGGTACCGTCGATGTTAAAAAGTTAGACAGCACAAAGCCACTCGAAGAAGCGCCTATTGTTTTAGAAGAAGTTTCTGTGGTGTATGGTTCACAAGTAAATGTCCCTGATGTTGCCACCCAAATCACCAAGCCTCTTGTAGTGATTAAAATGGTTGATAGAGATATTAAAGATGGAGACTGGATGGAAAAAAATCAGCTCATAGACCGTGCAACAGGAAATGCCAACGTCCGCCGGGCTTTTATTGAAAAGCTTATCAAAGAGCAAAAAAATGACGCAGTGCCTCCACGAGAATATATAGAAAAGTTGCGTATGCACGTAGAGGAATTTGAGAAGGAGAATGGTATTCTCGACCAAACGCGAGACGACAGTAATACAAGCGATGATGTGCCTGTGCGCGTAGCGACTCTTCAGGTGCAGTCCGAACGTGCTATATCGGTAAAGCCTGCCATAACAACAGATAATATCTCCACAAGAGAACAGACCCCTCTTCAAGATGAAAATCTTCCTCCGCTCGACACAAGTATGAGCGACACCGACGATCCTTTCGTTTTAGAGTTTGATAGGCGTTATAATTATTGGTTTCCTGTATACGAAGAAAAAAAGGTTCTGTGCGACCGGGTGAGCAGTATGACGCCTGAGATTTTGAAAGCTCGCTTGCTTGCATTCGAAACAACGTATAAAGGAGTAGTGCCAAACAAAGAAACCATTCTCGAGTTCCTCCGATCTGTCAAAACGTACTGCGCTTCTTCGGCCGCAGACAATCGTGTTTTAGATGAGGGGTACACAAGATCGTATCCATTTTAAAATACAGTACACCTGTGAAATACAAAACTTTTTTTCAGAACACAAATCATGGGTTATTTATAGGCATTTGGTTTTGCGCTATCGTCGTTTTGATGTGGGTGCTTCAGTGGAATATCTTTCAAAATGTCAATAATTTATTCTTCGACCCTCTCACCACAGGCACACCGCGAGGAGACGTAGTGATCATTGGTATCGATGAAAAAAGCCTTGCTCGTTATGGTGCGTTTCCGTGGGAGCGAGATATCTACGCAATGTTCCTTAAATCGCTCGACACATACAATCCACGAGTTGTTGGGTTTGATATCGTCTTTGCAGAGTCGCGTAACGGTGATGCGGCGTTACGGCAAACGCTCGCGACGCTCAATACCGATACAGTCTTTGCTTCAAAAATAGAGCAAGAAGAGTACATACCATCACTTTTCTTTGAAGACCTTGTACCTACGCTTCATGAAGGGGTAGTGAACGTGTTTCCCGACCAAGACGCAAAAGTACGCTCAATCCAAAAATATTTTAGCATCGGAAATACTTGTATACCATCGTTTTCACAAAAAATAACAGAGCTTGCATTGCGACAGTCTGGCGCCCGCGGCGATACCTGTGATACTGCGCCATTTCTTTTTCGATATCAGAAAAATATAGAGAAGCTAAGCTTTGTAGATGTTGTGGACGGCAGTGTTCCAAAAGAAGCGCTGAAAGACAAAGTTGTTTTTATTGGTTTTGCAACAACCGATCTTGAGCAAGACTCTTTCTTTGGGCTTTTTGGGAGCAAGATAAATGGGGTTGAAATTCATGCAAGTGCCGTAGCGCACAGGCTCAATAATGAAAGCCTTGTTGTGGTACCTCCGTATCTTACACTTGTTGTCAACCTCATATTTGCCGCATTACTCGCACTCCTGCCTTTTGTTGTAAAACGTTTTTCAAAGCAGATTATCATCTTGTTTTGCATCGGAGCTTTTACGCTTTTAGGAGCAATTCTTGGCTATGAATTTGGGTACAAAACCTATGTTCCGTGGGCTGTAGGCATACCGCTTTTTTCATACGGCATTAGTCTTTTATATTCGTACATTTCAAATGTAAGAAAAAATGAATACTTAAAGAAGTTGTTTGGCACCTATGTGCATCCCTCGCTTCTCGAAGAGCTTATCCGTGACCCAAAGAAGCTTGCTCTTGGTGGTGAAAAAAGGCGTATGACGGTGCTTTTCTCTGATGTGCGAGGGTTTACGTCATTTTCAGAGAAGCTCTCTCCAGAAGCGCTCGTTGACCTGCTAAACGACTACTTGAACACTATGTCGCCACTTATTCTTGAACGAAAGGGGACGATTGATAAATACATTGGTGACGCGATTATGGCGTTTTGGAATGCGCCGCTTCTTACCCCAAATCACGAAACCCTTGCTGTTGAGACGGCACTTATCATGCAAGACAAGCTTGAAGAATTTAACAAAAAACTAAATAGGGCGGATGGTTTGAAGCTTGGTATTGGAATCGGGGTTAACACTGGAGACATGGTGGTTGGAAATATGGGAAGTGATGCGCGTTTTAATTACACCGTGATGGGCGACGCGGTAAACACAGGCTCTCGCTTTGAAGGACTTACCAAAAAATATGGTGTTATTACTATGGTGGGTGAGTCGACAAAGGATGCTGTGACTGACGCAACTATTCTCTTCCGAAAACTCGACATTATGACCGTCAAAGGCAAAAGTGATCCGACGACTATTTACGAGCCTCTTCGGGCGAGTGATTCTATGAAAATCTTTGTGGAAAATTATGAAAAAGGGTTTGACGCGTATGTGCGAGGAGACTTTGCAGAGGCCACAAAGCATCTTACACCACTTGCTAATAATGGCGACCATCCCTCACAGATGATTCTTGATCGCATGAAGACAATCGACCAAAGTACATGGAAAGGGGTGTGGAAATGGGACGAGAAGTAATATGGCAGATTACAGTGGGTATGCGGAAGAGTGGCACAGTAATAGAAAAAATAAACGCAGTCACTCAAAAGAATACATAGAAAAGCCGGCAGTCTATGAAGCGATAGGTGATATTCGAGATCAAGACATTTTGGTACTTGGATGTGGCTCGGGTGTAGAATGTAACGAGCTTATAGAAAAAGGTGCTCGACAGGTGCATGGTATAGACAGTGCAAAAGGCTTGATCGACATAGCTCAAAAAGAATACACGAGGTGCACGTTTTCTTGTGAAGACATTCGTACATGTACAGTGCAAAAAGATTCTTTTGATATGTGCATCGCGAGTTTGGTGATGCATTATATTCCGGAATGGCAAGAGACATTCTCGCGTGTGTGGCAGTCACTTCGTCCAGGAGGGATTTTCGTAATGTCGCTTAATCATCCGGTCAAGTTTGGAGCAGACATTGTGCGAGGCGCTGAGTATTCTGCGCTACTTGGATATGAAAAAGGGAAGGCTGGAGTGCGGATATACGGAGACTATTTGAATAAACGAAAAATACACGATGTATGGCTCGGTGGACTTGAAGTGGAATTTTATCATCAGTCGATCTCAGAGATTTTGAAAGAGGTGTTACAGTCTGAATTTACTCTGGTGTCAATGTCAGAGCCAAAGCCTATAGTGCGTGCCCAAAGAGAAGATCCAGAATTTTATGAAATCCACTCAAAAATCCCTCAGTTTTTAATACTAAAATTGAAGAAATAGACAAATAAAAAAACTGCCTCTTTGGTGGTTTGTTTGTTCTCGTACACGCTTAACTGTTGACATAACGCAACTTATATGATACTATGTATTAAACCTCATAGTGAGGTAGGAGAACGAAATGGACGTGCTAGTTGGATTTTTGATTTGTGCCGTCATTGGTTTGACGGTATGGACTGTCCGGCTTCGAAGTATCATCGCATTGATTGGAAAGGAGTTAGAGCGGTATCGTGAAGTTGAAGCGCTTGCAGAAAAAGTGCGTCGCGATCTTGGTCCACCTCTCATACAAAAAGAGGTAGGTCCAGCCTTAACTCAAGCAGACATACAAGGATACGTTGATCGTGCCAGAAAGTCAGTTGGTTTATTTGGAGTGAAGGGGGGGTTTAGGATGAAGAGGGAGACAGCTGATTTTTCAAAGTCGTCTTTCGGTCCTCGCGAATCCGGACTTATACCTTACATTGCGAATGACACTTTGCTACACCGCATGAGTTCATGTGAGGGTTGCGTCGGCAAATTTTTATTTGGGATATATATTGAAAATGACAGAAAGGCCGGACCTGAGCATCCGTACGCAACTGTTATTTTGATGTGTAATTCAATAATGTTAGTCGAGTTCATTGTGCATTTTGGTAATAGAGGGCCCCATCTTGAATTTACCATAACCGTACTCTACTCTCCTGCAAGTAAGACGCCAAGCCTACTATCTGAAGCAGAGGCTTTGGAAGTACTTCGAGGAATACGGAAGGTCAGTCTTGATTGAGTTCAGGAGTTCTGCGTTGCTAGATAGCTTAGCGGCAGCTGTGATGGTACTTGGTCGCGTGATTCCGAAAGGGTTACGCGGCTTTTTTTATGAACCCATTTGCCATGCTCGGATAGCGTCGAGGGGATAGAGGAGTATAATCACATTTAAAGTGAGATTGTCACGAATAGCGTAAAGTGCCACAATTTCAAAGAGGACAATAATTCCAAGAATTATTTTCCAGTTTTACTTGTATGCAAGTCAGAATCCAAGAAGCATCCACGGTGTATCAAAAATAGAGTTTAAAATACTGTCACCAAAGTAACCCACAGCAAAAGTTGCTTCACGGTATTTGTTTGTTTTAGTCTGCAGTTTAAAAAAATAACAAAACCCCATCAAAGCAGGGTTTGTGTTTGATAATTTATACAACGAGTCTGTCTACAACCTTTTTCACATCAGCTCCGTCCGCTTTGCCAGCCAACTCCTTGATGATCATCCCGGTGAATTTTCCAAGAGCTGTTTTGTCTACTGTCCCAGCTTCTGCGATCTTTGCTTTGACGATTGCTTCAATTTCAGACTCACTCATCATTTGTGGCAAAAATTGCTCGATGACTGCAAGTTCTGCTTTTTCGTTTTCGGCTAAGTCCTCACGTCCACCCGCAACAAACTGCTCGATAGAATCTTTTCGTTTCTTCTGCTCTCGCTTGAGGACTAGAAGCGCATCTTCGTCAGTAATTGGCTCTTGGGGAGGGATGCCTTTGTTCACAAGCTCGTTTGTAAATGCAGCACTAATACCACGGAGTGCCATGGTGGCTACTGAGTCCTTTGCAAGCATTGCTTCTTTTGTTTTTACCTTTACTGTTTCTTGGATTGTCATACTCTGTATTCTACCACATTCCTTTTATCGTATATAATGGTGGTACGTCTATGAATACTTTTCTCATTATTGCTGTTATTGCAATTTTTTTCGTTGTTTTTACATCTATTCTTGTTTTTTTTATTTCAAAAATGATGCGACAGTCCAAGCAAGGAGACTTAGAAAGTCTGCGTTTGATACAAAGCTCGCTCCAGCAACAAATAGAGAGTTTAGGGGGGCGTTTTGAGGCAAATATTCGCTCGCTTGATACAAAATTTATCGAAAGCAATCGAGACATTCAAAGCCATGTTCGAACACAGTTTTCTGAGTCGCAAAGTCTCATTAAGGATATCACTGACCGAGTAAGTGAGGTGAGGGAAAAAGTTGCAGAGGTAAAAGAGGCCAATAAACAGGTTTTTACTATTGCAGAGCAATTGCAAAATCTTGAAAAAGTTTTAAAACATCAGAAACAGCGTGGCAATCTAGGCGAAGCCTCACTCTCGCTCATTCTTTCAAACATGTTACCGGCAAATGGATTTCAATTGCAGTATGGCTTTGCAAATGGGGAAGTCGTTGATGCGGTTATCATTACTCCAGACGGACTCATTCCTGTTGACGCTAAGTTTTCTCTTGATAATTATTCCCGAGTGATGGACGAGCGTGACGACAACAGGCGCGCTGAGCTTGAAAAAGCATTTTTGCAAGACTTGAAAAAAAGAATCGACGAAACGGCAAAGTATGTCCGTCCTGAAGAGGGCACACTTCCTTTTGCTTTTATGTTTATTCCCGCAGAAGGGATTTATTATGATCTTCTTGTAAACGAAATAGGTACGGTGAAGGTAAACACTCGAAGCCTGATTGACTACGCCTACAACGACAAAAAAGTCATTATTGTGTCTCCGACCACATTTGCTGCGTATCTCCAATCTGTGCTCTATGGATTCAAAGCATTCAAAGTAGAACAAAACGCCAAAAAAATAGAGGCAAATGTAAGCCAGCTCATGAAGCATTTGGGTGCATACGAGGAATATTTTAAGAAAATGGGTACAACGCTCTCAACCGTGGTCAATCACTACAATAGTGCAGATAAAGAGCTCAAAAAAATTGATAAAGATGTAATGAAAATCACCGGCGAAAGCAACGACTACGAGCTTTCACCGCTAGAAAAACCGCGACTACTGGACGAGTAAATCACGTTGACTATCAACAAAAATAGCTATACTCTCTGAAAAGGTTCATTAATTTATGGGAGTTAGACGTGATTATTGACCGGGGAACAGAGGCTTGCAGTTGTTGGGGTGGCAAGCTGATTGACACTAGTAAACTGTACAACGATAAATTCACACTTAGGCAGGTAACCCGTGTCCCAGCACCTGAGGCGGAGACACTAGAAGAGTCGCTTAATATTCTTCTTACCCAAGAGCCAGGCATTATTCTTTTGGATGGGCAGTTTTTGTGTGCGCTACTCAGAAAGAGATGCATGACAAAAACTCCTGCATGGCAGAGACCTGGTTTTAATGGGTATGACTCGATTCATTTCGCAGCTTCGCCTGTGGAATTCCCTTATAAGAATACTTTTTACTTAGGGTACCCGTCTCTGTTTGTTGAATCTGATGGTGTAACCCCGGGCGATATCGTTAATCCCTTACCTGAATCACTTAAAGGTGCAAACCATTTTTTTGCAATTCTCGATGTGTGAAAATGATTTTGCAGAATGGGTCGCTCATGCGGCCCATTTTTTGTTTGGAAAAATTGTTCAAGAAGAGTACAGTATATTGATTATGCTTGTAAAAGTACGAGTAAAGTCTGAAGCAAAAAAGCAACTCATTATGGAGGTGTCGCCACATTCGTATGCTGTACATGTGAAGGCGTCTCAAGAGCAGGGAAAAGCCAATAAAGAAATGATAGAAATATTACAAGAGTACTTCGGGACAAAGCGAATCAAAATTATTAAAGGTCACACCACACCACACAAAATTGTCGATATCTTTACATTGGTATAAACACGGTATAATACGTGTATGAGAATATCAATAAAAGCGACACATATTGAACTCACAGAACCATTACGAGCCTATGTGACCGAGCGAATTGAGTCGGTCAAGAAACTGACAACAGTGGGTGACGAGTCTCTCCATGCGGCCGTTGAAATAGGAAAGACAACGCAACATCATAAGCAAGGCGATGTCTTTCGGGCAGAAGTCAACTTTCATATGGCACACCAGATGCTTCGTGCTGTAGCCGTTAAAGATGACCTCTATGCTGCAATTGATGAAATGAAAGACGAGCTTACGCGTGAGCTTGCCTCGCATAAAGACAAGGAAAGAACTTTGTTCCGCCGAGGCGCGGGAAAGTTAAAAGACATGGTACGGGGGGTTAGTGACATGTTTAAAAAAAGAAAATAATACTATGGGAGAACAATCAAAAAACGTAACCTATTGGCTAATCTTTATCATTGTCACCCTATGCACATTTGGTATATTGTACAAAGCCATTGGTGAGACCACAAAAGGAATAGAGACAATCACGCTTGGTATACAAGAGATGAACGCAAAAGCTGGAATTTCTCCTCAGCAATCTGGAAACAGAGTCAAAAAATTTCCTACTACAAATAATACGAACAAACCTATGCAAGAAAATAATGTTATAACAAAAGCAACTTTTGAAACAAACTACGGAGACATCGAAGTAACTTTTAGAAAAGAAACACCTGAGACAGTTGCAAACTTTGTGAAGCTTGCACGTGAAGGATTTTATGATGGTACACGTTTTCATCGAGTCATTCAGAATTTCATGATTCAAGGTGGCGACCCACAATCAAAAGATTTGACGCTTAAAGACAGATGGGGAACTGGTGGGCCGGGATATGTGTTCAAAGATGAAGTTTTCCAAAATGATCAAATGAGTCAGGGGGTGCTTGCTATGGCAAATGCGGGCCCTGGTACAAACGGAAGTCAGTTCTTTATTGTCACAGCTCCTCAGGGAACTGACTGGCTTGTTGGCAGACATACTGTATTTGGCACAGTGAGTCGTGGGCTTGATGTGGCGCTCGCAATAGAAAAAGTCCCTACTGAATTTCCTGGCAGAATTGATCGCCCTATAAAAGAGGTGGTGATAAAACGAGTTGTATTACAGTAAAAAAGTCAGGAGGAAAGAGACCAAAATCATCTCTCTTCAGAGGTGATTTTTACTTTTGTATACTTTTTAGAAAATCTTGGTAGAGTATTTCTTTTCTCCCCTCAGGAATGACTTTTTCAATAATAAACATATTGTCTTCAAAAGATGCTTGAGTGATCTTTATCCGAATGTCCGTACCTTTGTGTTTTTGAAAGAAAAATACCCCGGGCCATGGCTGGAACGCTAAATACTTTAAGAATTTTTGTCGTTCTGTGTCGGAAGAAAGAATTTCGCCATCTTTTTTCTCCAGCTTGTGTGTAAAAGTTGCAAGTGTGTGGTTTTGGTCAAGTGGCGGTAATACTCCTGAAATATATGGGCCGAGGTATTGCGCAATAAGTTTTCCACCTTCAGTAAAACCAACTCTCCCAAGCTCTTCTTTCGAAGGAGTGTGCGCGAACTCTACTTCTCGTTGTGCAATGATGGGCCCGTGGTCACACTCGCTGTCAAGTTTTATAATAGTGACACCGTAGTTTTTTTCATCATTTAAAATTTGATACTCAAGCGGGCTTGGACCACGATAGAGTGGTAAAAGCGATGGATGAACGTTCAGTATTCCTTTTGAAAAACAATCTAAAAGTGATTGGGGGATTATCTTCCCATATGCCGCCAGAACGCCAAATTCAAATTGCCTGCAAAGCTCATGAATTTCTTTGTTTTCTTTCAGTCTCTCTGGGGTATAGACTGGAATGTTTTTCGAGAGAGCCCAGGTTTTGACTGGTGATGGTGTAAGTACGAGGCCTCGTCCTTGGCGAGTGTCTTGGGCAGTGATAATGGCTTTTGGCACGAGCCCTTCGTTCTCAAGTGCGCGTAATGCGTGTACAGACAGCTCGGGTGTTCCAAAAAAGACAAACGGTGTGTTCATGCTATTCTCTTGGTGTGTATTCGCCGACGTTTTTTGCTTTATCAACAAACAAGACGCCATCAAGATGATCTATTTCATGCTGAAAGATTTGAGAAAGAAGCCCTCCGCCAACACGAGTGAACTTTTTTCCATATTCATCATAGGCTTCGACGGTCGTGTTGATACTTCTCGTTACTTGTCCGTATTTCCAGCGCACTGAGAGGCATCCTTCGTCCATAAGCTCTGTTTTTTTTGATTGTTTTACAATGCGAGGGTTAATAAACACGAGACGGACATCTTTTGTGTTTCCGCGGTATGATTTGGGAGAGACAAGGAATATTCTGTATGGAATACCTACCTGTGGCGCGGCAATAGCAACACCATCTTTCTGGCTTTCGAGAGATTTTCTCATCTTTTCAAGCACGTCAAAAAGCTCTTGAGAGCCAAAGAGTCGCTCAGGTACTTCTATTGACTTATTTCTCAGCACATCTGCTCCAATCTGGACTATATCCATATATACGTGTTGCTACTATAGCAGACCATCCTTGTATTGCGCTACTAATGCGTTGAATGCTTTGCCGCGTTCTTCATAGTTTGCAAACATGTCAAAACTTGGCGCCCCAGGAGAAAAAAGGATATTCCCACCTTGTTTTGTGAGTGCGAGCGCCTCGGTAAAGACGTCTTTCAGAGAGCCATCTATCACAACACAAGAAATATTGTGTTCTTGTAATGTATCCTTAATTCTCCCCCTTTCTTGCCCAAAAGAAATAATGTTCGTGATATGGCGAGATTCCTTAATTGCCTTTACAAAAGGCTCAAGATGAAGCCCTCGGTCAACGCCGCCGATGATAAGAGTCGTTGCTTGCCCTACGCTTGCGATAGCTACCTCTGTTGCTGTTGGATTTGCGGCAAAGGAGTCATTAATAAATGTTATGCCATTGTGCACACCGACTGTTTCTATGTGATAGGGGAGGCCGGAGAATGTTCGTATTACAGCCAGGATGTTTTCTTTTGAAGCAAGCCCCCATGTTGCTGCAATGGCAGCGCAAATATTTTGTTGATTGTGTGCGCCAGGCAGCTTTGCTTCTGATGTCGGACATAGCATCTCATCTCCATGCATGAAATATCCATGTTCCACTCGTGTAATACCGGACGGGCCATAGGGCACTTTTTTCTTTGCGTGAGACAGTTTGCTGAGCTCGACACTTGTCTCATTTTTGGTGTACCAAATGGCAACATCGCTTTCTTGTTGATGTTTGAAAATAGAACCTTTTGATGCGTGATATTGCTCCAAATCTTTGTGCCAGTCAAGATGATCTTCCGTCACCAAAAGACATACGGCAGTCTGAGGACTCTTATGGAGGTCGTAGAGTTGAAAGCTTGAGAGCTCATATACCACAAGAGAATTTTGCGTCAGATTCGGAAGTACAGAAAGCGCGGGTGTGCCGATGTTCCCTACAAGATAGACATCTTTTTTTGCTTCTTTGAGTATTGAGTAGATGAGCGTTGCGGTCGTGCCTTTGCCTTTTGTGCCAGTGATACCAATAATGGGGCATGGACATACATCAAAAAATTCTTTTGTGATTGTCGTCACTGGCGCCTTAAGCTTGTCTTCGATGTCCCAGAGTGCCACACCAGGGCTTCGGACAATAAGATCTAGGTGCTCGGACGCTTGCACAAGGTCATCTTTGTAGCGATCGCCCGCTACCAGTGTCACACCTTCTGGTGTAGAGACATCTTGACTCTTATCAAACACAGCAAAGGTATTACCGTTCTTGTTCCAGTACTCATACGCATGCTTTCCTTCGCGTCCAAACCCAACAATACCTATACGCATGTCTTTATAGTAACTCAAGACTCTGTATATTCAAATCCTCTGGTATAAAATGCGGGTGATGTGTGTGAGTAAACTTTTCTCCTTCTTGTCCGATTTTTGACACGGTACTCCATTCGTCTAAAGAAATAGAGCCGCCGAGCACCGACTCCTTGAATTCAATGTTGCCTTGTATTGCGAAACACATTTCTCCTTTTGTTGCGACACAGTCAAAGGGCTTCACTGGTGAAATGCCTAGAAGCTCTTTTGCAAGTGGAAGGAGCTCTTTGTTTTGGAGTAGATCTTGACCAAAGATCTGAAGACGTACTTCTTTTGAAAGAAGTGGAGTAAGTAACATGTATGTTCCTAAACATTTTGCACATGCTCCGCACCAGCGGTTTTTATTGTGGTCTTCAATGGTAAAGTTTTTATTGCAGCTACTAAACGCATTAAAGACATGTGCGCATGTACGAGAAAAAAGATCGGTAACTTTGTATCCACCATACGGTCGCAAGATAGAAAAGTAGGTAATACCGTGAGAAATAGTTTGATGAACGAAGTCCTGAAATTTCTTTTCAAACTCACTTGTCTTCGACCACTGATGGTTCACGGCTCGCCCTTGCCACTCTGTGTTTGACTCATCTGCACTCGTCTCATTTGCCACAACGACATACATAGATCTTGTGTGTTCTGCTATTACAAGCCCTGTACATGCATAGACAAGGGAAATGGGGATATGTCCTAAATACACATTTTCTTTCAAAGTAAGAAGTTGAGGATCTGTTTTCCGGACTACTTCTGTAAGTGGAATGCCGAGCGCTTGAGCATTTTCTTTAAGTAGGGGAATGCTGCGGACTTTTGTTGCAAAACCTTCTACATTAACGTGTAATTTTTTGAGCATTTCAACCGCAAGTGATGAGTCTTTGCCACCACCGATGCCGACTATCGCTCTCTTTTCCAAAGGCCCGACCCCTGTATACATAGGTCCCACCTCTGTAGAAGAGTGTATTTGTATTCGATCGACTATTTCCCAGTCTAATTTGTTTTGGTATACGAGCTCTGAAAACCCATTTCTGAAAACCCATTGCCAAAAAGACGTCTCATCTTGAGAAAGGCTCCAGCCAATATGTATGTGTGGCGAAAGGTGGAGCTTGAAATAGCTTACAGCGCTTGCAATTGCGAGCGCTCGTAGTGCCTTTGAGTCTTTGAGTTCAAAAGGAAATGTGTGGCTTTCTGCGAATGTAAACGTCTCTGCATCGTTTTTGTATGAATAACGAAAGGTTGCCACAGGACCTTCTAAAAGTGGGGTATGAATGGTAAACATACGAGCTTGAATAGTAATAAGTATCGCATACTTGACACGTATATGCCATCCGTGATTAAATAGAAGCGCAATAGTCTCCCCGGATACTTCCCCTTCCGAGGCACTGTGCACCGAGGCAATGTATCGCCTCGGTTTTTTTATTTCCCATTCAATATTTTTTCCGGTACACTTTATATACGTGAGTAATTTTAATCTCAAAGGGTTCACTCCCGCAGGCGACCAGCCAAAAGCCATACAGGGGTTGGTAGAGGGAGTTAAAAAAGGTATGCACACACAGACCCTTCTTGGTGCTACCGGTACAGGAAAGACGTTCACCATTGCAAGTGTTATTCAAGAAATTCAAAAGCCGACACTTGTCATAGCGCACAATAAAACGCTCGCCGCTCAGCTTGCACAAGAATTTCGAGAATTTTTTCCTGATGCAGCAGTGCATTACTTTGTTTCGTATTACGACTACTATCAGCCAGAGGCATACATGCCTGCGACAGATACTTTCATCGAAAAAGATGCAATGATCAATGAAGAAATTGATCGCCTTCGGCATGCGTCTACTCAAGCACTTCTTACTCGCAAAGATGTGATTATCGTTGCGTCAGTTTCTTGTATTTATGGTTTAGGAAGCCCAAAAGAGTATGAGCGAGAGAACATTCATCTCAAAGTTGGGCAAAAGTATACCAAGGTAGACATTATGAAGCGTCTCGTTGCTATTCATTATGAGCGTACCAATGCCGATCTCTCGCCAGGACAGTTTCGTGCAGTGGGAAACAGAGTTGATGTAATGCCTGTGTCTGAGACAGTGATGCTCTCTATTGATTTTTCAGCAGGCGCGATTTCAACTCTTGCGATCATTGACCCAGTATCCATGAAGCTTCTTGAAAACGTACAAGATTATTTTATATTTCCAGCCAAGCACTTTATTTCAGATGAGGCGACGCGTGACAGAGCGGTAAAGACAATTCAAGCAGAGCTTAAGCTTCAGCTCAAAAAATTTGAAGAAGAAGGAAAGCTTCTTGAGTACGAGCGCATCAAACGTCGTACAACATACGACCTTGCAATGATACGTGAGATAGGATTTTGTAGTGGGATTGAAAACTATTCACGACACCTTTCAGGCAAGCGTGAAGGTGAGCCGCCAGATACTCTGATTTCATATTTCCCACACAAAAAAGACGGCACACCGGACTTTTTGACCGTGATTGATGAAAGCCATGTTACCTTGCCTCAATTGCATGGTATGTATGCAGGCGATCAGTCGCGTAAAAATACGCTTGTTGAGTTCGGTTTCCGTCTTCCAAGCGCAAAAGACAATCGCCCGTTGCGATATGAAGAATTCGCAGAACGTGTGGGGCAGACTATCTACGTCTCGGCAACACCGGGTACTTTTGAACGTGAAAATTCTGATCAGATAGTTGAGCAAATTATTCGGCCCACAGGACTTCTCGATCCAGAGCTTGTGGTGCGGCCAGTTTTGGAGAAAGGGAGCTATCCAGGTCAAGTGCAGGACTTTATTGCTGAAGCGGTGAAGGAAATAAAAGATGGCGGACGAGTGCTTGCAACCACCCTTACAAAAAAGATGGCAGAGGATTTGAGTTTGTTCCTGAAAGAACAAAAAATAAAAGCAGAATATTTGCATAGTGACATCAAAACAATTGAGCGTATTCAAATTCTTACAAAGTTTCGAAGAGGGGAATTTGACTGTTTGGTGGGAGTAAACCTTCTTCGTGAGGGCTTAGACTTACCTGAGGTTTCTTTTATTGGTATTTTGGATGCAGACAAAGAAGGTTTTTTGCGTAGCGAAACATCACTCATTCAAACGATCGGCCGTGCAGCACGAAACGATAAAGGTCGAGTGATTTTGTATGCCGACAACATGACAGGCTCAATGGAGCGCGCTATCAATGAAACAACCCGTCGCCGTGATACGCAAATCGCGTACAATAAAAAACATGGCATCACCCCACAGACAATTCAAAAAAATATCAAGGATATTACTAATCAATTAAGTAAAGCTCACGACAAAGCGGTAGAAGGTGAACTTGCAATCGACAAGAAGCTCTTCGACAAAAATCCAAACAAGCTCCTCAAGATAAAAGAAAAGCAAATGAAAGAAGCTGTAAAGGTACTTGATTTTGAAACCGCAGCAATCTTGCGCGATGAGATAAAAATTTTGAAAGAAAGAATGACGCAGTAGGGTTGAGTGTGCCACACAAAAGTTTGACACACACACACACACTTCTTTGGTATGAATTGAAATGGACCAACGGGGTTCTTTTTTGGAGTTTGTCATGGCTTTAAACCAAGTACAGATTGAATATCTGGGGTTGGTAAACTTTCTAGTTGGGATCGGTTACAATGCAAAGACTATGCGTCTTGATATCACTGACAGGACGCTACGTGTGGTTATTTTGTTTCAAAAGAGGAGAAGGGCTTTCATTGTTGGCCAAAGCGACTTGTGTGATGATGATTTTCACAATAGCTTGATACAAGCCAGAGATCACTGGGACAGTTCTTTGCAAGAAGAACGAAAAAATATTTTTAAGGCCTCCAATGCTTTTAAAAATATGAGAGAAATAGTTGATTTTTTGGTTAATAGAGGATTCCCAGTAAATCCAGATGACAAGTTTTTACAAGCTTTAATTGAATAAGCTTCACCCCACCTACAGCAAAGTCGCTGTGAGGTGGCTTTGTTTTTATGTAAAAAATCGTACCTTTTTCACCTTTGTGATACATTTATATCTGTGAGCAAAAAGAAACTTGAGCCAAGTGACAAGATTATCGTGCGTGGGGCACGCACTCATAACCTAAAAAATATTAGTGTTGAGCTGCCACGCAACAAAATGGTGGTGTTCACCGGGCTTTCCGGATCGGGAAAGTCTTCTTTGGCATTCGATACTATCTTTGCAGAAGGGCAGCGCCGATACATCGAATCCCTCTCCTCATATGCTCGGCAATTTTTAAACCAGATGCAAAAGCCTGATGTAGACGAAATCATCGGGCTTTCGCCAGCTATCTCTATCGATCAAAAGTCTCGCTCAAATAACCCTCGTTCGACAGTTGCAACTATTACTGAAATTTATGACTACATGCGTGTCATGTATGCGCGTATTGGAAAACCGTTTTGTATTGAATGCGGGTCGCATATCAAGAAGCTCTCAAACGAAGAAATTATCAACTTTATTCTTGAGCGTGCTAAGAAAGTTGATCTCAAAAAAGTCTCTAAAGAGGTGATGGGAGTTTCGTATTCAGAAACAGCACTTACTATCCTTTCCCCTATTGTGCGTGGGCGAAAAGGGGAGTACTACCAACTTCTCTACGACATGCTTTCAAAAGGGTTTAGTAAAGCCTTTGTAGATGGTAATGCCAAGAATCTTCGTGAGCAAGTAGTGCTTGATAAGCAAAAGAAGCACGATATTAGTATTGTAGTAGACGAGATTGGTATTGACGAGCTGCGCCGAAAAGACAATAAAGATGCCATGGTGCGTCTCTCTGAGGCGGTAGAGCGTGCGATTTTGGAATCTGAAGGATTGGTGGAAATTCATGTGAATGGTGAAAACCACATTATGAGTTCGAAGTTCATGTGTGGCACATGTGGCGCATCATTCCCTGAAATAGAGCCACGACTTTTCTCTTTCAACTCTCCATATGGTGCGTGCCCTACTTGTAATGGTCTTGGGCTAAAGTATTTCGGCTCACTTGATGCTTGTGAAGATTGTGGCGGCAAACGTCTTCGCAAAGAAGCAATGAATGTTTTTTTGGATGAAAGCAGAAAGAAAATAAATATTGTTGAAGCAACAAATCTCACCATAAAAGACGCACATGATTTTTTTACTGATTTGAAGCTCACCGAACAAGAAGAAGAAATTTCTCGAGTAGTAGTCAATGAAATTGTCTCTCGTTTACAATTCATGCTCAACGTTGGTCTTGAATATTTGCACTTAAGTCGTACGGCAAACACTCTCTCGGGTGGTGAAGCGCAACGTATTCGCCTGGCTTCGCAACTTGGCTCAAAGCTTGTAGGGGCGCTCTATGTGCTCGATGAGCCAACCATCGGCCTTCATCAGCGTGACAATGACAAGCTTATCAAGACCCTCACGGAGCTTCGTGACATGGGGAATACTATCATTGTTGTAGAGCACGATGAAGATACGATTTTTGCATCAGACTACCTTGTGGACATTGGGCCGGGCGCTGGAGTACATGGTGGAAATGTAGTGGTGTCGGGATATCTTGAAGATTTACTCACTGCAAAAAAGAACACATCAGGGTCGAGCACGCTTTCGTACCTGCGTGAAGAAAAGAAAATAGAAGTTCCTGCAAAGCGCCGTGAATTTGATCGAGGCATGATTCGTATCGAAGGCGGGAACGCATTTAATATTAAAAACATGAAAGCGGAAATTCCGCTTGGGCGTATTGTGTGTATCACGGGCGTTTCGGGCTCAGGGAAGTCGACATTTATGTATGAGATTTTGTATAAAAATCTCGCAGAGCGACTTGAGAAGCGTAAAAAGATTATTGAAAATATAAACTGTACTTCATTTACAGGCGCAGAATACCTTTCTCGCACGGTTCTTATAGACCAGTCGCCAATCGGACGTACTCCACGTAGTAATCCTGCAACGTATACAGGCGCATGGACGCATATTCGAGACCTTTTTGCATCAAGCGAAGAAGCTCGTATTCGTGGCTGGGGGCCAGGGCGATTTAGTTTTAATGTGAAAGGCGGGCGTTGTGAAGCGTGTGAGGGAAACGGGGAAATCGCTGTAGAAATGCACTTTTTGCCGACTGTGTATGTGAAGTGTGATGTGTGCGGTGGCAAGCGTTTCATGAAAGAAACCCTTGAAGTGAAGTTTAAGAAAAAGAGTATTTATGATGTGCTCAAGATGACTGTAGAAGAAGGGCTTACATTTTTCGAAGATATTCCTGCCGTGCACGATCGTCTTAAAACGCTGAACGATGTAGGTCTTGGATACCTTGAGCTTGGGCAAAGTGCAAACACACTCTCAGGTGGCGAAGCGCAGCGTGTGAAAATTTCTTCAGAGCTCTATCGTCCACATGTAGAAAAGACGATGTATCTCTTGGATGAGCCAACTATTGGTCTTCATTATGATGACGTTGCTAAGCTTATCGAAATTTTGAACCGTCTTGCCGACAAGGGTAATTCAGTCATTCTCATTGAGCATAATCTCGATATCATTAAGTCAGCAGACTGGATACTTGATATTGGCCCAGAAGGAGGCACAGGTGG
>JALHNF010000007.1:0-4600 GCA_022843645.1 Minisyncoccota bacterium
GCATTGCCATTGAGCCGCTTTATATAAAGATTAAAAAAGTATTACGTGTCGGACCTTCCATTGCTTCTTTTGTCACGGTACTTTTTGTGCTTCTTGTCATTGCTCTTGCAGTGAGCCTTGTGGGCACACAGCTCACCAATCAAGCACAGAATGTGTATCAAAATGTTGTAAGTGGAAACCAGTACGAGATAGACGATGCATCCGACTATCTCAATAATCTTATCCGTCCGTTTTATGCGAATGCCGATATCGATTTACGAGCGTATGTGAACCCAGTTGTTTCTTTTGTAGCGCAAAATGTGGGAGACATTGTTTCGGGTACAGCGTCAGTTATATTTAAGTTTTTTTTGTGGTTTGTGACGCTATACTTTGTGCTCAAAGATGGACGAGGAATCAAAGATATTCTTGCTCGTTTGAGTCCGCTTAAAGACATTCACGACAACAAACTTTTTAGCCATATAGCTGCAGCTGCACGCTCAATCGTCAAAGGAGTATTTTTTGTGGCTCTCATCCAGGGACTTTTTGTGGGTCTTGGACTTTGGTTTGTGGGGATTGAAGACGCTGTGTTCTGGGGACTTGTGGCAGCCCTTGCGGCACCGATACCACTTCTTGGCACAGGGATTGTAATGGTGCCTTCCGTAGTATATCTTCTTATCACGAGTCAGTTTGGCGCAGCGATATTTTTGACTATTTGGGGGGTCACCGCGGTTGGGTTCATAGACAATATCTTGACACCGTATTTTTATTCAAAAGGTACAGAAATTCACCCACTCATACTCCTCTTTTCTATCTTGGGGGGCCTTGCGCTTTTTGGCCCGATTGGATTTATTGTGGGGCCACTTGTGGCGACTATTGCACTCACACTCACGTCGCTGTATCAGGAAATAGTGCTGGAAGAGAAAGTCGGCTAGGGGCTCTCTGTTGCGTGGTAAGATGAAGGGGTGAACTCTTTTGAGGAACGATATAAAAAGTTGAATTCGGCGCAGAAAATGGCGGTGGATACCACAGAAGGTCCTGTGCTTGTTGTGGCTGGGCCAGGGTCTGGGAAGACCGAGCTTTTGTCGCTTCGCGTCGCGAATATTTTGCGACAGGGAAATGTTGGTCCGCAAAATATTCTTTGTCTTACGTTTACCGACAACGCCGCGGTCAATATGCGCGATCGTCTCGTGGGACTCATTGGAAGTGATGCGTATCGAGTAGGGATTTTTACTTTTCATGCGTTTTGCAGCCACATCATTTCTCGGTTTCCCGAATATTTTTATAATGCTGCGACATTTACACATGTTCCGGATGTTGTGCGCGCTCAGATATTAGAGTCTATCTTTTCTTCATTACCACATAAGCATCCGCTTGCAAGTTTTCATTCTGAGACGGGGTACTCGTATCTCTATGACGCAAAAGAGCGAATAAAACACATTAAAAATGGTGGCTACACACCGGAAGAGTTTCGTTTTGCAATTGAGTCTGTGCTTAGTGATTATGAAGGTATACACGAAGCGCTTCTTTTGTGGCCTGAGAACATGCGTGCGAAGACAAGTATTGTAGAGGTACAAGAAGTACAGAAAAAATTACAAAAACTTTCGGAGAACATCACTGCACGTGCGCTTCTTGCCTCACTTTCTCCTGCACTAGAACAGGCTCTCCGGGAGAACAAAACAAAAACGCTTACTGATTGGCAAAACACTTATACAACAAAGGGTATTTCAGGCCGTATTTTGAAAGAGTATGCAAAGGTTGATGCTATGCGTGCGATGGCGGATGTGTACGAAGCGTACACCAAAGAACTTCATGCTCGAGGGTATTACGACTACGATGATATGATCATCGACGTATCGCACGCGCTGCGAAAGCACGATGTGTTGCGCGCGGAGATAGAAGAACAGTATCAATATGTGCTTGTTGATGAGTTTCAGGATACAAACGAAGCGCAGATGAATGTTGTCCGTGCCATTACGTCAAATCCGGTCTATGAGGGTAGGTCAAATGTATGCGTAGTGGGAGATGACGATCAAGCGATATACAAGTTTCAGGGAGCGGAAGTCTCACACATGATGCACTTCAGGGATGTGCTTTATAAAGATGTAAAGACAATAGTGCTTGATAAAAACTATCGCTCGACGCAAGCCATTCTTGCTTTGGCGCGAAATGTGATAACTCAAGGAAATGTGCGCCTTGAAAATAAGTACAAAGATATTACGAAGGTATTAAGTGCCGAAAATAAGACACTTCCTCTGGGTCAACTTGAGATAGTGTCATACCCATCTGATTTAGAAGAATACAATGCTCTTACAAAAAATATCCGCCATGCACTAGATAGTGGAGAAAACGCACAAGATATAGCAATTATTGCTCGAGAGCATAAACACCTACAAGCAATACTTCCGTTTTTGGATAATGCAGAGATCCCATATTCGTATGTAAAAAAGACAAACACGTTTGATGAACCACATATTCAAGAGCTCATCACCATTTGCGAATATATAAGCTCTCCGACTTCCTATGAAGGAACCAGAAACGACTTGTTGCCACGTATACTCTCTTTCTCATTTTGGGGTATTTCTCGAGCGGTTTTGTTTGGTGTTGCTGAGATAGTCAAAAAAGAACACGTCTCGTGGGCGCATGCATGCAGCTTGTGTGATGACGAACAAGTAAAAAGACACGTTGGGCTTCTCAAAGACCTCTCGATTGAAAGCGTATCCACGCCACTTGAGCATGTTTTAGAAAAGCTCATGAAGGAAAGCGGTTTTAGGGAGTATTATTTTGGTGATCATGTAAGAAAAGAACGTTCCAAAGAGTATGTATACTTCCTTGCGGCTCTCAAAACATTCATTGAGGCACTCCGTGAGCACAAAGAAGGAGAAATTCTGACAGTACAAGATGTTGCTTCATTTGTGGAAACCCACAAAGCACATCATATTCCTCTTACGGTGCAATCTTCCTATACGCAAAGCGAACACGCTGTTTCGTTACACACCGCTCATTCTTCAAAGGGTTTGGAATTTGGACGAGTACACATTATATGTGCACATGAAGAAAGTTGGGCAACACCATCAAAGCGGAAAAACAAAATTCCGCTTCCATTTGTGTTGAGTACACTCCTTACTCCTGCGGGAGATAATGAGGATGATTTCATTCGTCTTTTGTATGTTGCTATTACTCGTGCAAAACATACACTGCATATAAGCTCACACGCTACGCCCGTGCGGTACCTCGTCAGCGCAAAAGACACTGGTGAAAAAGATGCGACTCGCCATGAAGACGACATTGCCTCTGAGGATGTTATCACGCTCCACGAACAAGCGCTGGGCCTCGTGAGGGCTCCATATACACAAGATGAAAAAACGATATTCAAACGTTTGGTGGAGAGGTATCAAATGCCTGTTACACACCTCTCTAACTTTTTGAATGTTGTAGAAGGTGGTCCGCAATTTTTCTTGGAACGAAATTTACTTCGGTTTCCGGAACCGCTGAATCCCTCGGGGGCGTACGGAAGCGCTATTCACAAAGCAATTGAAGAAATCATTACATACCCTCGGTTTTATGGTGGAGAAAAGCCATCACTTGAGCATATTCTTGGAGTGTTTGACCATACGCTTTCTCGAGCAAGGCTTCCTCAAGAAGACGACAGGCGAGAGCGTGATCGGGGGCACGTACTCCTTGGGAAGTATTATAAAGAGCGGAGCGCTTTTTTCTTACCCACAGACGATGTCGAAGTTGATTTTAAAAATGAAGGCGTTGTTGTTTCGGGCGCTCATTTGACCGGGAAAATTGACTTTTTGCGTATACACGAGGGCGCGCTTGAAGTTCGTGATTTTAAAACAGGAAAAGCGTTTACTTCATGGGATCGCACAAAAGGGGATCATGAAAAAATAAAACTTCACAACCAGAAACTCCAGCTCATTTTTTACAAAATCTTACTTGAGAACTCAAACCGTTTTCGGGATTTTCCGATACGTGGGCTCACGCTTGAGTATGTTGAAGGGAATGAAGGTGAAAACATAGTTGAACTCTCCCTTGACCCGGCGCCAGAAGATATGGAGCGTGTACAAAAACTAATTGATATTGTGTACAAGAAAATTATCACACTTGATTTTCCAAGTATAGAAGCGTATTCAAAAGATTACAAAGGAGTTCTTGCATTTGAAGAAGACTTATTAAATGGAAACATATAATTATGCCTGACAAATATACTGCAGTATGGGTTTCGCATTCCTCAATGGGGGACTTCATCCGGTGTCCTCGCGCGTACTATTTGAAAAATGTCTACAAAAGCCCGATTACAAAAAGAAAGATGAACATTGTTACACCCGCGATGTCTCTTGGTGTATCTGTGCACGAAGTACTTGAAGGATTGGGCGACTTTCCAAGTGAAGAACGTATGAATCGCGATCTACTTGCGTGGTTCGACACTGTGTGGCAAAAGGTTTCTGGCACAAAAGGTGGGTTTACAAGCCAAGCACAAGAAAAAGAGTATAAAGATCGTGGTGTTACGATGCTTACAAACGTGACGAAGGACCCAAAGTTTCTTACTAACAAGCGCATCAAGCTTCCGAAGGGAGAGATGAACCCAAACTTTTATTTGAGCGAAGACGACAATATT
>JALHNF010000007.1:4700-16235 GCA_022843645.1 Minisyncoccota bacterium
TCCCTGTTTTTCAGAGTATGACAAAGGTTGACATGCGTTTGAAAGCGGTTGACGTGCTCGACCAACGCACCATCACAAAAGACAATATCTCAGTTAATGTAAATGCTGTTTTGTATTACAAAGTTGTTGATGCAAGTAAGGCGATTTTGCAAGTGCAGTATTATCAAAACGCTGTTGAGCAGTTTGCACAGACAACAATGCGAAGCGTGGTGGGTGAAGTGACACTCGACGAGCTTCTTCAGGGGCGAGACAAAATAGCAGAGCGCATACAGTCTATTGTTGGAACAACTGCTGCGGGTTGGGGACTTTCAGTTGAAAATGTAGAGCTCAAAGATATCAGCTTGCCACCAGAAATGGAGCGCACTATCGCAAAGCAGGCGGAAGCAGAACGTGAGAAGCGAGCAGTGATTATTACTTCAGAAGGAGAGCTTGGGGCAGCAAAAAATATGGCAGACGCGGCACGGATTTTGGCCGAGACGCCAGGAGCGCTTCATTTGCGAACATTACAGTCAATCAACGACATGTCCTCAGATCAGTCAAACACAGTTGTGTACATGGTGCCAGTGGAAGTGTTGAAAGCTTTTGATGGCTTTGCAAAGAAGTAGTTTGCACTACAAAGCAGCTTGCGAAAATAACTTTGTAATATAACCTTTCTGATTCCCTGGTATATACTGGTACCATGAAACAGCGTCTTGATCTGGCACTTGTCTCACGCAATCTCACTAAAAGCCGTAATGAGGCACAGGACCGTATTGTACACGGTAAAGTCTTGGTGAATGGAATAGTAGAAAAGAAACCTGCAAAAGAAGTTTCTGATACTGACACGATTCGCGTCACTGAGTATATGCCGTATGTTGGTCGTGGAGGGCTCAAGCTTGAACACGCACTTTCACATTTCAAAATTGGAGTAGAGGGGAACACTATTCTAGATGTCGGCTCTTCGACAGGAGGATTCACCGACTGTTTGTTGCAATGGGGTGCTGCAAAAGTCTATGCGGTTGATGTTGGCACTTTTCAGATGTCGGATCGTTTGCGTACAGATAAACGGGTGGTTCTCATGGAGCAAACAGACATTCGAAGTGCATCTATTCCAGAATTAGTTGATGGAATAGTAGTCGATGTTTCTTTCATCTCGCTCTCGAAAGTTTTTCCAAGTTTACAAAAATTTGCCAAGCCAGGAGCATTTTTGATTGCGCTTATTAAGCCTCAATTTGAAGTAGGCCAGGCGCTTCTTGGAAAAGGGGGTATTGTGCACGACGAAGTCGCAAGAAAGCAGGTAGTCACGGATGTCCTACAGAGCGCAACTCAAAGCGGAGTGCACATAAAAGATGTTACTGATTCACCGATTGTAGGCGGCGATGGTAATAAAGAGTTTTTGTTATACGGCGTGTATGAAGTTTTCTAAAGAGGAGAGGTTTGAAGCAATGAAAAAAGTTCGTGACGAGCTTGTCTTGTTTACAGAGTCACCACTGTACGAATATAGAACAAAGAATAATTTCTTTCCTGTGATTGGGGAGGGAAGTCATGATGCGCACATTGTCATTATTGGTGAAGCACCAGGGAAAAACGAAGCGCTCACAGGACGGCCTTTTTGTGGTGCGTCAGGGAAGTTCTTAGATGAGATGTGCGCACATATTGGGCTCGCACGAAAAGATGTCTATGTTACAAACATTGTCAAAGACAGGCCGGAAGATAATAGAGATCCATCACAAGAAGAAATAGATGCGTATGGTCCATTTTTAGATCGCCAACTTGAGATCATTCGGCCCAAGGTGATTGCAACACTAGGGAGATTCTCAATGGTTTACATTATGGAAAAGCTCGGTCTTTCGGGGGAGATTCAGCCTATCTCCGCACTCCATGGCAAGGTGTTATATGGAAAACTTCCGTATGGGGATGTGGCACTCGTCGCACTCTATCATCCCGCAGTTGCGCTTTATAATGGCAGTATGCGCGACACACTCAAAAAAGATTTTGAAAGTTTGAAACAGTTTATCTAGAAAAAAAGCTTTTTTTGTGTTACTTTTTAAAAAAGTATTGCCGTTGTAGCTCAGATGGTAGAGCAACTCCATGGTAAGGAGTAGGTCGCCGGTTCGATTCCGGCCAATGGCTCCAGAAAGAAATTTTTCAAAAGAAAATAAGTTTTGCCTGTGAAAACTTGTTAGCACTTTTTGTTCAGGGTGATATAATTAAAAAAATATCCAAAAAGCATGAGCAAGATTATAGAAAAAATCAATCTAATCTCAAGTACAAATAAAGTACTTAGCTTGTTTTTGTTCATAGCAATCTCATTTTCTGTAATCAGCATTGTGTTTGCTGTAACTCCAAACCCAGGTCATGACTTTACTGCCATAGGGGGAGGTGCTGTACAAGGCGACATCTTGTATGGATCAGGTGCAGATACCCTTTCAGCCCTTCCTAAAAGTACCACTGCAACTCGATACCTTTCAAATACTGGAGTATCAAATAATCCTGCATGGGCACAGGTTGACTTAACAAATGGAGTGACAGGTGACCTTCCCTTTGCAAATTTAACGCAGGGCTCCGCACTGTCGGTTCTTGGAGTAACAGGAAATGCTACGGCCGATAATGCAAGTATTGTGGCTGGAAGTGATCATCAGGTATTGCGTAGAAATGGCACATCCCTTGGGTTTGGGGCCTTAAACCTTGGAAGTTCAAACGCAGTTGCGGGCAATCTTCCGGTGGCAAACCTAAATAGTGGTACCGGTGCTAGTGCGAGTACATTCTGGAGAGGTGATGGTACATGGGCGACGCCTGCTGGAGGCTCTCCTGGAGGCTCTGACACGCAAGTCCAATACAATAATAGTGGCGTGTTTGGTGGTGCTAGTAAGGTGTCTATAAACAGCAACGGCTCGCTTGTTTTGGCACTTGATTCTTCGCCAGCAACACCAAGTGCAGATACTGTTGGTTTGTTTGGCCGTAGTATTGCCAATAGAATGCTCCCGGCTATTATTGGTCCTTCTGGGCTGGATACGTCACTTCAGCCACTCTTGGCGCGTAATAAAGTTGCCTACTGGAGTCCGCCAGGTAATGCGAACACTGTGCCGGGGATATTGGGCATCGCTGCGTTTTCCGCCCAAGGCACTGCTACTGCAAGAAATGTGGCTACTACAAACCTAGCTACCCGTATGCGTAGACTCGGCTACGTGTCTGCCACGACCGCAGGATCATTTGCTGGTGCGCGCATTGCTGCCGCACAGTTCAGTGCGGGTGCTGGGCCTGGGTTAGGCGGTTTTTTCCTTGTTGAGAGATTTGTGGAGAGTGATCCAGCCCCAGTCTCAGGCAGGAGAGCGTTTGCTGGTATGAGAAACTCGACTACAGCACCTACAAACGTAGAGCCAAATACACTCACAAATACAATTGGTATTTGCCAGCTTTCATCTGATGCCACGCAGTGGTATGTGTGTTATGGGGGAAGTGCGGCACAGACTGCCATTGCGCTTGGCACTGCTCTTGGTGCTCCTGCTGGAAACTCAACTACCGCATGGGAGCTTGCAATATTTAGTCCGCCATCGCCTACGAATACGTTTCATATATTAGTAACCAATCTCACCACTGGAGTGACTGCCTCACAAACACTCACAGGAAGTGCAACTGTCATTCCCCAGTCAACAACGCTCCTCGGGTGGCAACACTGGGTTACTAATAATGCTACTGCTTTGGCTGTTGGTGTTGACATTGCGTCTTTGTATATAGAGACTGATTATTAGCATGTGCGTATGATTATAAAAAAACCTGTTGAAGATATACGTCCACCGAGCTACGCTAAGCGTGAAATGAGGCTGAATTTTGTATCGAAGCTTAATATAGAAGACAGTAGGATAACCGGTCGCTCTCGACAAAGGAATTTCGCAATGCAGATCTATATTGTTCTTTTATTTTTTATTTCACTGAGTCTCATGCCTTTTGTGCCTCAGTTTATTTCTCATGTGTATGCTCAAACCACGGAGATTATTACCAAAGGAAATTATCAGATAAAAGTTTTTATAGAGAATTCAGATACAATAGAGGCGGTGGTAAATAATTGGTTGGCAAGTCAAGAAAATATTATTGTTGATCAAATAAAAGCAAATAACTCCACTGGTAATTTTACTGTGGTTATCCGATATCATTCAGGAGGGTCTGGTACGGTGCCAACACGTATAAAGTTTTTTAATACGAGCACCATCACCAGTATACCGAGAGATGGCAGTGAATCTGACATATGGAATCAAGACTCTATTTCTATTTTTAGTTCGGAACACAACATACAGTTTGTTGATATGCTTACAGGCAATGGGCCTTGGGATATGTTTGTTGTGTACGATGATGGAGAGAGTCTCGCGAGCAAAAAAAATTTGTTAAGCGAATCTATTGAAAGTGTTTTAGATGATCAGTCAACCTCTACGTCAACTGAATCAATACCGTCTAGTTTAGATAAAGACCAGATAACCACTGCCTTAATAGAGGGAGCTTTAGTTTCTGTGACGAAAGACGAAACTACAGAGAGCGTAGGAAATCCTTCACCGCAAACAGCCCCAGCCTCCGAAGTAGATGCTGGTATAGTGGAGACAGTAATAGAAACAGTTTCTAAGATCATTAACGTAGATGACTCCATACAAGCTACCCCGGCATCTCAGACATCATCTGCTCAAGACTCTGGAATAGTCTCTGAGGCTATTACAGAAACACTGCCTCTGTTTGAAAATGTAAATACAAATGGCACAATTACTACCACTACATTTTAATGTGACGCAAAGGAAGATTGTTTGTTTTCTAGTGGCAGCTTTCTTTCTTGTGCTCCCTGTTGCTCGTGTTGCTTATGCGGGAACACTGTCTTGTTCTGTGACCACTGCCGCCGCGTGTACAGGTACCGTGATCTGGCGAATGTCTGCATCAACTAATGCGCACGCCGAACTCCCTGACCAGTCAACCGCTGCCTATGCAAATAACGTTGTGTGTTGTACTGGAGTCACAGGGCTTGGGAATCTCTGTTCGGGTACTTTTGCGACGGCGTTAAAATTATCAGGAGCAACTAACGCACATGTTGAACAAAATACCCAAGTAAATTATGTAAACAATGCCTGCCTTTCGGTTCCTTCTGGTGGTAGTGTATCAGTGGGGTATCAAGCAGCTAATTGTTTTGGGTTTGACACTACACTTGGCTCGATGACGGGAGTTACCAATGCTCACGTCGGAGATGGTAGTGCGTATACTACAAAAATATGTGCAACTGCCTCGGGCGGGTCCCAATCTCTTACATTTAGTATTTCAGACAACTCAATTGGTTTCGGCACTCTCTCGGCATCAGCTGCACGCTATGCAACAGGTGATACCGCAGGCTCTGCTACTGAAGTAGAGGCTCACACGATCACCGCTTCAACCAATGCATCAAATGGCTACAGTATCACTATAAACGGCAACACCCTTACCGCTAACACACAGACAATTACCGCTATTGGCTCATCAAATACCTCTCCAAGTATTGGAACAGAGCAGTTTGGACTCAGGGCAACTGCATCTGGCGGGAATGGGTCAGTTGTCACGCCGTATGCAGCTTCTGGCTTTGCGTTTGATACTGCTGCTTTTCCTGATCAAATTGCATTTGATCCTGACGGAGACAATGTAAGCACCACATACTCAGTGAGGTACCTAGGGAATATATCAGCAAATACTGAAGCTGAAAGCTACGGGGCAACACTGACGTATGTTATTACTGCAGGTTTTTGAGTTGTACACAGGAAGCCATTCACAGAGTCCTTAGAATTGTATATAATCAATCTATCTCTATCCTTTATAATATATATACAAAAAAGTTTAAGATAATTTAAAAAATATTGTGTTCAAAATATGCAAAAAGCTCTTTCGTGTCTCCGTCTTACAACCAGTTTCTATCTTGTCTTTGCGCTAACTTTTGCATTTACAGTTGGCTTGTTTCCTAATACAGCGTACGCAGCGCCACTCACTTCAAAAAAAGACACCATGACTAATCTCTCTAACTCGGGGAGCGGTGATGAGCTTTCAGATCATGAAATAATGTTTGTTACCCCAACAGGTGTTGCTTCTGCGCAGACCATAGTAATCACTATGCCCGCTGATTTTGACGGTTCAAGCGACCCTCAGGGTGCACTTGATGTTACTGACGTTGATTTTTTTGTTGATACAACTCCTGATGGTGTATGTGATGGAACAGCGCAGACACTTGTGGCAACCGGACCTACGTCATCTCAGTGGGGTGCTGCTTTTTCTGGTACAGAAAATAGAATACTCACACTTACCTCCGGTGGCGCATCAGCCACTGTCGGGGCAGGTCATGAAGCATGTATTGAGATTGGGGAAGGCGCAACAGGGGGAACCGCAAACTCTCAGTATATAAACCCGACAACATCAGGGTCAAAAACAATTACACTTTCTGTTGGAAGTGGGGCCGACACAGGAAACATTCTCGTTAACATTCTTGACGACAGTCAGGTTTCTATTTCTGCTACCGTAAACGAGTCTCTCACTTTCACCGTCTCTGACAACTCGATTGGGTTTGGCACCCTGGATCCTGGTGCTGCACGATATGCAACGGGAGACACAAATGGAACAGGTACCGAAACCGAGGCCCACAACTTAATTGTAGGAACTAATGCCGCAAATGGATACACTATGACAGTAAGTGGTAACACCCTTACATCTGGCCTGTTCACTGTAAATGCCATAGGGTCTTCAAATACAGCATCATCTGTTGGTACTGAGCAGTTTGGACTTCGCATGAATGCCTCAGGAGGTATAGGGGTAGTAAGTGCTCCGTATGCAGCTTCTGGCTTTGCGTTTGATACTGCTGCTTTTCCTGATCAAATTGCATCCGCAACAGGGGCTTCAGCGAATACCACATACTCAGTAAGGTACTTGGCAAACATTGGCGCCAATACTGAGGCGGGAACATATAGTGCCACGTTGACATATGTGGCGACTGCGAACTTCTAGTATTGGCAGGATAGAAAACGCAGTATACCTTAGAACTAGATATGCATAAAAAACTTTTGTACACACTTGCGCTCATTCTTTTTCTTGGTACTGCAATAGATGTATATTCTCTTACTGTATCACCCGCAAAAATTGAGATAACTGGTGATCCTGGACAAACAATTCAAGGAGACATTGAACTTTTTAACGAACAAGAAGAAGGTAAAACTTTTTATGTCTCGTATGAAAACTTCGAATCACGTGGCGACTCGGGCGCACCGTACTTTATAGGTGCTCAAGATGGTCTCGCTACCTGGATCTCGTCTCTTTCAGAGGTGACACTTGTTTCAGGTGAACGGAAACAGGTTTCATATACTATATCTATCCCTGCTTCCGCAAAGCCGGGCGGCTACTTTTCTGCTATTTTTTTCGGCAGCCAGCCAGTGCAAGACAATGATGGTGGTGAGGTTACTATTGGTAGTAAAATAGGTGTTCTTTTGCTACTTAAAGTCTCTGGAGAGGTAGAGGAGTCTGCGGGACTTGTTGATTTTGGAATCAAAAATGGACAGAGGTTTTTTAGCACCTTACCCGTGACATTTCAATACGGGTTCACTAATACCGGTGGAGATCGTTTAGTGCCTCGTGGTGAAATAAAAATAAAAAATACTTTTCAGTTGACGTCAGCAACTTTACTTGCGAATGATCGTGAAGGTAGTGTGCTTCCGAACAGTACACGTCGGTTTGAGGTGTTGTGGGGAAAAGAGCGCAGTAATCTTGAGGATAAAGATTTTTTCGAGACTGCGTTTTCACAACTCACTAACTTTCATTTTGGTTGGTACAGAGCGACTATGCACATAGCGTGGGGAGCGTCTTCTCAATCCACGCAGGCAACATACAACTTCTTTGTCATTCCTTGGCAACTTCTTTCTGTGCTCGCTGTTTTGCTTGCTATTGCGTGGTGCGTTTTTAAATTATGGGCAAGAAGATTCAAACAACGTATCCTTGAAGAAGCGATGCGTAATAAAAGTAATGAATGAATCGCGTAGTACATATTTTTGTTGCGACATTCTTGTGTTTTTACTACGCAGTGTGGTCCGCATTCGCCATAACGGTTGAAGTAACCGCAACGGTTCCTGGTTGTGGCGATGGTGTTATTGGTATTGGCGAACAATGTGATGGTTCCAACCTTGGGGGATCGAGCTGTTCATCGCTTGGTTTTACCGGGGGCGTACTCTCTTGTGCATCTTTATGTACTTTTAACACAACGCAGTGCACTAGTGGTTCTTCTGGTGGAGGCGGAGGTGGAGGAGGAGGTGGATTTACGCCAATACCTTCGACCAATATAGTGTTTACAGGAAGGGCGTACCCAAAAAGCACGGTCACCCTTCTCAAAGACGCAGAGATCGTGGCAACAACAGTTGCTGGCGCTAATGCGGACTTTCAAGTAACTATCTCTGGTTCTTCGGGAGGGAATTATCTTTTTAGTATATATTCAGAAGACGCCAAGGGCGCTCGTTCGCCTCTTCAGACATTTCCTGTCTCTGTTACGTCTGGTGTTACCACAAAGGTAAGTGGTATCTTTATTGCTCCAACTATTATTCTCGACAAGCGTGAAGTTCGCCGTGGAGATACTATTACTATTTTTGGACAAAGTGTTCCTGGTTCTGAGGTAACTATAAATGTCAACTCAGCAGAAGAGTTTTTTATAAAAAAGCCCACCGACGCAACAGGAGCATACCTTTTGCATTTTGATACATCAGTTCTTGAGACAGGGGAGCATCACGCCAGATCTAAAGCATCACTTAATGGTGAAATAACGGCATTTGGTAAAAGTGCCGGGTTCATTGTTGGTACTAAAAATATTTTTGCTGAGGTCCCAAAAAGTGCAGTGAAGGGAGATTTGAATAGCGACAAACGCATCAACCTTGTCGATTTTTCGATTGTTGCGTATTGGTATAAGCGTCTGAATCCCCCAGCGTCTGTCGATTTTAACAATGACAAAAAAGTCGATCTTATTGATTTTAGTATTATGGCGTTTCATTGGACAGGATAATATTTACTATGCACTACACATTACCTAAAACCCTTTTTATTTTTTGGTTTTCGACCTTCTTTTTTTGTTGTGCACATGCATCTGAAATTCGCCTTGAGGCAAGTAAGGTAAACATACGCACGAATGAGGAGTTTAGTGTTGATCTTGTGGTGTCAAATAAGGAGCTTATAAATGCCCTTGGTGGACGCGTTGTTTTTCCGGAAGCCTTACTTGAGGTAAAAGAAATTAGAGATGGTAACTCTATTATTCATGTATGGATTGAACGACCACAGCTGTCTGCTCCAGGAGAGATTGTCTTTTCAGGAATCACGCCCGGCGGGTTTGTGGGCGCTGATAACAAAGTACTCTCGATTTTGTTTGAAGCAAAACAAGAGGCACTTGCTCCGATCTCAGTCCTTCAAGTACAGGCTTTCAGAAATGATGGTTCTGCGAGTGAAATAGGACTTTCAATTCGTGATACAGTTGTTGAGATCAAACCTGGTGACAGTAGAACACGAAAAGAAATTTTGTATGACCATGAAAAACCTGAGCCATTCTTACCAATTATAGCCAGTGACAATAGCATGTTTAATGGAGAGTATTTCGTTGTCTTTGGGACACAGGACAAGGGTTCTGGTATTAAGCAATATGAAATCCGTGAAGGAAGGTGGGGCAGGTATCAAGAGGCAACAAGCCCGTATCACATACGCGCACAAAAGCTAAATACAGATATATATATTAAAGCAATTGATAATGCGGGTAACGAAAGACTTGTGATTGTCCCTGCTCCAGCACCCCTCTTTGTTTGGAAATATTATGGATTATTCGCTATACTTATAGGAATGATTGTCGTTGCAACTGTTCTCTATAAAAAAAGACATGAGTAAGAAAATAGTTTTTTTTCTTTGTGCTGTATATACGTTCACTCCGTTTTTTGTAGAGGCTGCCTCTCTTAATCTTTCGCCTGCAAGCGGGAGCTACAGTGTGGGAAAAACTTTTTCTGTGAATGTTGTGCTCAATAGCGAAAACCAAGCGATGAATGCGGCCTCAGGCATCGTATCTTTTCCGCAGGACCTGATAGAGGTCGTCACGCTTTCAAAACAGGGCTCTATTTTTTCTCTCTGGCCGAGCGAGCCAACGTTTTCTAATAGTCAGGGCACCGTTTCTTTTGAGGGTATCGTTTTGAATCCGGGGTACACTGGATCTGGTGGAAAAATAATTGGTATTACCTTTCGTATACGGAGCAGTGGAAGTGCGCGTCTCAATTTTTCATCAGGGAGTATTCTTGCAAATGATGGAAGTGGTACAAACATTTTACAAGATCTTAGGAGCGCAACTTTTTCTTTGACGGAAAACACAGAAGAGACAGCGAGCATTTCTAAGCCACCCAGCAGTGAAAGTGTGACCAACATGTCTTCTCCCGTCACCATTATTTCTTCCACACATCCAGATCAGGGTGCGTGGTATACCAACAATACACCCGAGTTTTCATGGGTATTGGGAGAAGACGCTCTCGAGGTGCGAACCCTTATAGGTACGTCGCCTCTTGGTGTACCACGTGTCTCTTATAAACCCGCAATTTCAAAGAAGAAAGTCGACCCACTTCCTGACGGAACATACTACTTTTCTATACAAGTTCGTACCAAAGCTGGCTGGGGATCTATTTCAAGGTATCAAGTTAATATAGATACAACCCCGCCACAGTCTTTTTCGGTTGTCTTTCCTCATGGAAATACTAGTTGGGAACCACAGCCAATAGTCTACTTTAATACAGAAGACAAAGAGTCTGGCATTAGTCACTATGACATAAAAGTGGGGCGCGAGGCACAGCCAGTCAAAGTAGCACCTGTCACGCAATCGAATCCATATCTCCTTCCGCCACAACTCCCTGGAACCTACACTCTTTTTGTTACCGCAATTGATAAAGCTGGTAATATCAAAACTGAATCGACGCAGTTCACCATCGAAGGAATTGAGGCGCCGAAGCTGTCGTATGTTCCAGATGTTTTGGAAGAGGGAGATATACTCAAAGTACGAGGAACAACATATCAAAACGCTGATATCTTTGTGTATATTAAAGAAGGGGAGTTGCTTATTTCTGAAGAGCGTACGAGAAGCAATGCTCTTGGTGATTTTGCTCTTGTTGCAACAAAAAGACTTGATGCTGGCACATACACCATAACCGCTCGAGTCAAAGATGCGCGAGGGGCGCAGAGCACCGAGACTGCACCTGTTACTATTATCATACGTTCGGAATTTGTATCAGAAATTACCTCATCTGTTTTCAAGTATCTTATTGTGGGTATAAGTATTCTTGTTGCCATAGGACTTTTTGTACTAACAGCTATTTTTATCTGGTTTAAAATTGTACGCACGATGAGACGTATGCGCCATGAAGCAAAAGAGGCCGAACATGTAACAGACCAAGCTTTTAGAGTTTTGCGTGAGAGGATTATTACTCATGTGGAAAAACTTAAAAAGTCAAACAAAAAACTAACCAAAAATGAACATGCTTTCTTAGAAGAATTTGAAGGTATGCTTGGTGAGGCAAA
>JALHNF010000008.1 GCA_022843645.1 Minisyncoccota bacterium
CTCTCAATGAGGCGATCGGCCATTGAGGGGAGAGTAAGAGGCGGTCTACCATTCCTTTGATTTGGGAAGTGCGCGGTCGATGTTATCCATTGCCCGGCAAAAATCTCTTCGCGTATTCGGATTTTCAAGCTCTCGGATTGTGAAATTACTCAAGAGGCTTTCCCGTCTCCAAAGAAGTTCCTTCCTCGTCGGGGGTTTCCTCGTCATCCGGCTCCACATCTTCCGGATAAGTCTCTTGATCAGAATCTTCGTTCTCATGTTTTTTGAGGTGATCCATGTGATCCAATAGCATGAACGCCATGCGCTTAAAGCCAGCATGGACTTTCCAAACTTCTTGCTTGGTGGGCTCTCGTCCGAGAACGTCGGAGAGCGCATTACGAGTAAGCTCAACAAGAGCTTCTTCGTCTTTAGTTGGTTCGGACATGCAGTGGTCTGGTTCATAAGAGTGACCTCACACTTTTATTGACCCCACTTCCTGCCTACTACGGCAAGAAAACTTCCTCGACTCTAACTCCGAGAGCCAAAGCGATCCGCTGGGCTGTTTCGAGATTCGGACGCTTCCGTCCTGTCTCGTACCGGCTGATCGCAGTGTTGTGCTTAAAACCAAGAATTCGGGCTAGTTGGTATTGCGTTAGCCCTTTCTTGATCCGAAGGTCACGGAGTTTTATGTTCACTGGTGATTTGTTCATAAATTGTTTAACTTTTAGACCCCTATGGTCATATTAAGCAATTTTGCTTAATTGGTCAATATTTGGGGGTGTGCATAAGCAAAGTTGCTTAATATTCACAATTTTGCTATATTATTCATATAAGGTCGAAAGGGAGAAAATTAAGCAAATTCAACATATATGTCATTTGGTTCATATCTAAAGGAAAAGAGAGAGTCGAATAAATGGACTATCAAAGAGCTGGCTGATCGGCTTGGTTTTTCCTCGAGCTACGTAAGCCAGCTGGAGAATGGGGCGCGGATCCCATCTCACAAACAGCTGGCCGCTTTGGCCAAGGCTTATGAGGTGTCTGAAGAAGATCTCAAAAAGCATTGGACCGAGGGAAAGATCCAAAAGGTCAGCATGGAGGGCAATTATAAATTTGGCATCACTGACGCTGGCGAAAAGCGCGTCCACGAAGCCGCAAGCAAATTGGAACAAGGACTTGAGGAATTGAAGAAAAGTTTTACAGCTGACGGTCATTTCAAATTGCCGGTGCTCGTAGCGATTCCTGTTGATGATGATTTCGACGGCCACCTGAATCGAACGAGTGAATTTGTTTTGCTTCCCAAAGACGGAGGTGTCACGGAGGGTCATCGAGTGTTCGGACTCCGCGTGTCCGATCTCACGCTTCCCGACGCCGGCATTCTTGGTGGAGATTTCGTCATCTTTGATGCAGATCTTCCGGCAAAGAATGGCGACATCGTGATAATGAGAACTCCGGACGGTCTGGTAATGACTTATTACCAAGAGCGAGGCGATCACCTCGAGCTTCGTCCGGAGAGAGAGGGTTTCAAAAAGACCTATCATCTCACGGAGAGCAAGATGATCGGGAGGTTGGTGTATCACGTCAAGAAGTATTAGCAAACAGGGCTCCCAATCGGGAGCCCTGAACGCATTTTAAGACGGTGATGCTCAAGAAATTATAAAGAATTATTAAAGGATTAGTAAAGAATTTATCAATTAATTATGAACTACTTAATTTACGGCCGTGTCTCTACATCTCGTCAGGCCGAACGAGAATTGAGTATTCCAGCGCAGGTCAAAGCGTGCCAGAAGTACGGCATGGATCACGGCTGGAGTCTCGCGCCGGACGGCGTGTACGAGGAAAAGGGTGAATCAGCTCGAACGGTCGAACGCCCACAGCTTCAGAAGATGCTTCATCGAGCAAAGACCGATAACAAGGTCGATGCGATATTGATGCACAAATTGGATCGCATGTGCCGCAACGTGGCTGACTATGCGGCGATCAAGATGATGCTTAAAAAGCACGACGTTCGCTTGATCTCGGTGGTCGAGCAATTCGATGAGTCTTTCTCCGGAGAGCTGGTCGAGAACATCATGTCGTCGATTGCTCAATGGACCTCTCAAAACATCAGCTGGGAGGTCAGGAAAGGCCTTAAAGAGGCCGTTGAGCGTGGTCGATTCCCTGGGTATGCACCAATCGGCTACATGAATGATCGCAAGACCAAATCGCTTCTCGTAGACAATGTTCGAGCTCCTTACGTGAAGCTAGGGTTTGAGCTGTATGCAACCGGCAAATTTTCTTATTACACACTCGGTGATGAATTGGCGAAGCGTGGATTGAAAAGCAAAGCCGGCAAACGAGTCTCAAAGAAAGGTGTCGAGCGAATGCTTCAAAACACCATTTACTACGGACTTATAAAAACGAGATCCGCTACCAATCAGGCGAACTTTCCACCGCTCATCACCAAGAAGCTTTTCGATGACGTTCAGGAGATTATCGCCCAACACAATCACTTTGCGGACCGGTCTCGCAAACACACATTTCCTCTCACAGGATTCATGCGATGCGGCCACTGTGGCTCGATGTTGAGCGGTCAGGTGAAGAAAGGTCATCTGTATTACAACTGTAGTCGCGCACGCGATAAGACGTGTCCGGAAAAGAAATATACTCGCGCCGAGCTGATCGAAGAACAGGTTGTAGCGTATCTATCGCACGTGCAGTTGCCACCGAAATTCAAGACGGTGCTCGATGCTTACTTCCAGCATTTTGCACAGGAACGCATGACGCAAGAGGACAAGGAGCGCAAGGCACTGAAGCATGACTTGATTCGGGTGCAACAGCAGATTCGCAATATCGTTGTGGACCGGTCAAAGCGCATCATTGATGCCGACGTGTTTATAAAGATTCAGGATGAGCTTCTCAAGGAAAAAGAGATGTATCAGGATCACTTGGCAGTGCTTGAGGGTAAGTCGGACAAATTCGTGCAGAAATTCAATGAGCTATTGGACTTCACCGAGCAAGCCGATCAGGTATATCAAAAGAGTGGCACCACACAGAAGCGTACAGTGCTGAAGCTGTGCATTGAGGGATTCACGGTCAGAAATCAAAAACTGACGCCTATATGGACGCCAGTCTTCGATATCCTTATGGATTTACAACTGTCCAAATTCGACCCCCCAAAAGCCCAAGGCAAGGGCTCGCAAACCGCCGCGAAAACCCTTGCCGCACCTAAGGTTCTAATTTGGACATCTGGCGGAGACGGGGAGATTCGAACTCCCGAGACCCTTTGACAGGTCTGCCTCTTTAGCAAAGAGGTACATTCGACCGCTCTGACACGTCTCCTTGATATGTTTACTTTCCAGACAGAATCACTTGCCCAGATGCAAAGCAAAATACCATATTTTCACCTCATTTCATAATCCAAAAACTACGCTACAATAACGCATATATGCAACAGTTTCTAAAACTCAATCTCAAAAAAGAATTCTCGTGGGTCAATTGGAAACCAGAAGACATCAAAAAACTTCCTCATAATCTGGTAGCAAAAAAGAGAGTATTGCTAGAAGCGGTAAAAAAGATCCCGAAAGAAAAAAGAACATTTGAAAACACAATTGGCGCACTTGAGCGCGCTGACGAGCCTATCTCAGATGCCTTTTGCAGACTAGAAGTACTTCTTAACGCTCATACAGACAAAGATGTCCGTGACGCATGTGGAGCGGCAATTACACAACTCTCAGACCTGACAACAGACATGGTCTACGACGAAGCGCTATACAAAGCAGTCATAGAATATGCCGGCAAAAAAGAAAAGCTCACCAAAGAGTCTGACAAAAAACTCCTCAAAGAAACCCTTGATGCGTACAGAAGGCTCGGATTTGGATTACCAACAAAAAAGCGCTCTCTTGTACAAAAACTATTTAAAGACTTGCAAAAAACAACTCAGGAATTCGACAGGAATATCAATGAGTGGCGTGGGAGTATCCTGGTATCAAAAGAAGAACTGAGCGGCACTCCGCTTTCTTATCAAGAATCTTTGGAAGTAAGAGATGGCAAATATATTGTCACCACAGACTACCCCTCCATGAATCCCTTCCTCACCTTCTCAAAAAGTGAGGAGAAACGAAAAGAGCTTTGGACTATAGCGCAGCAAAAAGGAGGAAAAGAAAATCTCGTTGTTCTCAAAAAAGTACTCGCTATTCGAAAGCAGATTGCGAGCCTCCTTGGCTACCCGTCGTGGGCGCACTATCAGCTCGAACAGTACTTAGCAAAAAATCCAAAGAAAGCACGAGAGACTATTCTGCAAGTACTTCGTGGTACCAAGAAGTCTAAAGAACAAGAACTCCGAGAGCTTAAAATGTACAAAAAGAAAGACTCGAAAGATAGCCTGCAGCCGTGGGATATTGCTTACTACGACAACCGCATACGCCAAAATAAATACAATGTCGACGAAAACGAACTCCGAGAACACTTCCCTCTTACTCACGTCATTCCAACCATGTTTTCAATTTTTGAAAATTTGCTTGGGGTTTCATTTGAAAAAGCAAAAGGTATGCCTTCATGGCACGAAGATGTATTTCGATACGAAATGAAAGATGTAAAATCAAAAGAAGTGCTGGGATACCTCTTCCTTGACCTCTACCCTCGGGCTGGGAAATATGGTCACGGGGCCGCATTTCAAACAAGCGAGCCACGAAAAGATGTTGCAACAGGCTTACAAAAGCCACCTGCGGTAACCCTTATGTGCAACTTTGCAAAACCAAGCAAAAGTACTTTGTCGCTTCTTTCAAGATACGATGTTGAGACACTATTCCATGAGTTTGGACATGCGCTTCACTTCCTACTATCAAAAGCAGAATATATTTCTCAAGGTGCCTTCAAAACAAAAATGGACTTCGTTGAGGCGCCTTCACAGCTTCTCGAACATTGGTGTTGGGACGAAAAAATATTGCAAAAGCTCACAAGACACTACGAAACAGGAAAGCCTCTTCCAAAAAACAAAATCAAAGCACTCGTTGCGTCGCAATATCATCTTGAAGGATACAGCTACACACGCCAAATGGTACAAGCACTTCTCTCGCTTGATATCCACGAGAAAAGTATTACTGATACACGAAAACATTTCCAGACGCTTACTAAAAAATATCTCAGCTTTACTTTCCCCGCCTCATCACTTTTCCCCGCGGGATTTGGGCACTTAGGAAGCTATGCGGCTGGATACTATGTGTACATTTACTCAAAGATATACTGTGACGACTTCGCCTCTCTCTTCAAAGCAAAAGGGATGGAAAATAAATCGCTCGGCGCGCGCTATAGAAAAGAAATTTTAGAGCAAGGATCATTGCGTGATGAAGACGTTTCGGCAAAAGCATTTCTAGGACGAAAGGTAAGCACTAAAGCACTCATTAGAGAAATCAGCAAAAACTAATTCTTTCGATATACTTGTAGGTATATGAAAGGATTTATTGATTTTGTTCGAACCCAAGGCGTTGTTGGTTTGGCAGTTGGTCTTATTTTAGGTGGTGCGGTGTCTGAGCTTGTAAAGTCGCTCATTGATAGTTTTGTAAACCCAATCCTCGGGCTCGTGCTTGGGTCGGCAGATGGTTTAAAAGCAGCTTCATTTGCGCTTGGCGATGCAACTATCGCATACGGAGCATTTTTGAATACACTTATCAATTTCACCGTAATTGCATTTGTAGTCTACTTTGGTGTTAAAAAGTTAGGTCTTGATAAACTCGACAAAGCAAAAGAGTAAAGAAAGACCTCTTTAAAAAACAAAACCCGACGATATGTCGGGTTTTGTTTTATTCTAATGATTGGTTTTCTATACGATCCATGATGCGCACTACTTCTCGAACATAGGTTTTGATCACCGTACCGTTGTAGAAGTGGAGCTTCTCTTCAGTTGTTTTGTTCTTGTAGTACATCTCTGTTCGAGGGTTTTCGCCAGCTAAATTTCGAGCAAGCGTTTCTATTGCTTCTTCAAAGTTATCGAACTTGATTTTACATGACCCCCACCCAAACGGATTATTATAACACGCAAACTTCCCTCCTGTTGACTCACGCATCGCAATCGCAGGAATAAGTCTCCAGTCAAGGCCGTACTTGTCAGCAGTTTGTACCATGAGCTCGCCATATCCAGTGAGTGGCAAGTCCCATGCGCCAAAGTATGCATCGATACGTTCAGCGCGTGTGTCTGCTACTTTTACTATCGACGTATCACTACTTCCAGCTTGCGCAAATATGCTTCGCGATACCGAAAGAGACACTATCGGGGCAAAGGTCGTTGTTTCAACCTTAGAATCAGTTATGATCGCGCTAGGGTTTGCAACCGCGAAAAAAGGAAAGATTGCAAGCACCTGGGCTGTTTTTTGTATTTTAGTATTCATTGTGTAGCGGTTTGTGCTCCGCAGAACTCCGTGATTGTAGTCCTGATTTACCGATGTAATGTCTTCCTAAAAAGGAAGGCAAGACTTCATGTAGTCTCAGAATTTAAAAGGCCTATAACATAAGCTATAGGCACAGGACTAACGAGTAATATAGCAAACTTCAGTCAAAAAGTCAAGCTTTTTGGAGCATTTTTTATCTCAAAATAGCAAAAATAGCCTTGTATAATAAGGCTATTTTTGTATACTGCCATATCTACGTTTTAAGGGTTATTTCTGCCCCTGGACCCATGCGCAGTTCTCTGGGTCTATTTCACCACATTTTTTCCATTTTTTACCATTTCCACACGGGCAAGGGTCGTTTCTTCCAGGGATATTCTTGAGTACTTTGTCGGAGCTACGTTTATTTGGGCTTGATGTGAGGCCTTGACCATCAGAGGCGTCATAGTTTTCTTGTACCGCACGGGCATCATAGGTAGGCGTCACGCGCATTTGAGCACCATGAAGCCTGCCTATTACTTCTTTTAGATTCGGTATAAATTCACTCACGCGAAGCTTCAGCATTCCTTCCATTTCTCGGAAGAGTCGCAGACCCTCTCGCTTGTATTCCACGTATGGGTCACGCTGCCCAATCTGCCGTAAGCCAACAGCACTTCTAGTGTGCTCCATAAGCTCCAAGTGGTCCATCCATAAGCCATCCATTGTCTGTAAGATAATGCTACGCAAGGTACTGTAATATGCATCCTCAGGAACATCGCCCTTTACCTTCTGAAGTGACTCCTCTGCCTCAGATGAGAGCTCTAAAGTAGCGATAAATTCGTCGATTGCCACATGCTCTCCAAGGAGAATTTTTTTTCTTTTCTCATACATCGACTTTCTTTGCTGATTAAGAACGTCGTCGTACTGCAACACGGTCTTTCGATTATCGAAATGCAGTCCCTCGATTTTCTTTTGAGCAGATTCGATTGAGCGAGATATGAGTTTTGATTGTAGTGGCTCGTCTTCTGCCACGCCCGCTTTCCCCATTGCCCACTTCATAGTGTCAGGAGAAAATACGCGCATAAGATGGTCTTCGAGCGATACAAAAAACTGCGTTTCTCCAGGGTCACCCTGACGGCCAGATCGCCCACGAAGCTGATTGTCGATACGACGAGCTTCATGTCGCTCTGTACCGAGGACATAGAGACCGCCAAGCCGTTTCACTTCTTCTTCTTTTTCTTTATCCCGAGGGAGACCTCCCAACTTAATGTCCACTCCACGGCCTGCCATGTTGGTTGCCAAAAAGACGCCTCCCTTTTTACCCGCTTGCGCAATCACCTCACCTTCTCGTTCGTGATTTTTCGCATTAAGCATCTCAAAGGGAATTTGCTCTCGCTTAAAGTATTCAGCCAAAAGCTCATTTTTTTCAATCGAAGTTGTACCCACAAGTACCGGCTGACCTTTTTCGTGTAACTCTTTTACTTTTCGCGCAATGGCTTTAAACTTTCCTGCCTCTGTCTGAAAAATAAGGTCTGGATTGTCGATACGCTGTATACTACGATGTGTCGGAACCTTTACAACAGGGACATTGTAGACTTTTTCAAATTCTTCAGCAGAGGTCTCGGCAGTTCCTGTCATACCGGAGAGCTTTGTATAAAATCTAAAGTAGTTTTGAAAAGTGATAGACGCAAGTGTCCGCGACTCTTTTTGCACATTGACGCGTTCTTTTGCTTCAACCGCCTGATGAATACCCTCGGACCATCGGCGTCCCGGTTGCATGCGACCTGTAAATTCGTCCACAATCACCACTTCTCCATTTCGCACCACATAGTCTCGGTCTTTCAAAAAGACAGCTTTTGCTTTTACCGCCGTCTCGATATGGTACACAAACTTAATACCTTTTTCGGTATAAATATTTTCAACCCCTAAAAGTTCCTCTGCTTTGTTGATTCCTGTTTCAGTAAGTGAAATTGCTCGCCTTTTTTCATCGATTGTATAGTGCTCATGTTCTACAAGCTGTTCTGCGAGTTTGGCACATGTTTTGTATAGCTCTTCCGAATCCATGCTTGGAGCAGAAATGATAAGCGGAGTACGTGCCTCATCAATTAAAATAGAGTCGACTTCATCAACAACTGCAAAATTAAAACCTCTTTGCACTAATTGCTCTTTATTTTGGGCAATATTGTCTCGAAGATAGTCGAAGCCAAATTCATTGTTGGTACCGTAGGTGATGTCGGCCGCATACGCTTCTTTTCTGGTACAAGGACGCAAAAATTCGTATACAACTTTAAATGTCGCCACATTGTCTCGCTCAGCATCTTTTTCTACATGTGTTGGGTCATACAAAAAGGAAGACTCATGATTGATGACTGAGGTGGAGAGACCGAGCGCATTATATACTTGCCCCATCCACACTGCGTCACGGCGAGACAAATAATCGTTCACCGTAACCACATGCACCCCTTTTCCTGAGAGCGCATTTAAATATGTCGGGAGTGTGGCAACAAGTGTCTTACCTTCACCTGTTCTCATTTCTGCAATCGCTCCATGATGGAGGACTTGTCCGCCAATAAGTTGCACATCGTAATGACGCTCATTGAGCGTTCTCCGAGACGCCTCACGTACGAGCGCGAACGCTTCGGGCAAAATATCATCAAGCGTCTCACCCGTTGCAAGACGAGACTTGAATTCTTGCGTCTTCTCTTTCAGCTCTTCTTGCGAAAGTGCCTGAAAAGATGGCTCAAGTGCATTTATTTCTTCGACGCGAGCCCGAAAACGTTTTAAGAGCTTATATTCTTCGGTGCCAAACGCAAGAAGTGTGTTCAGAAATGACATAATGCCCTATTTTAACACAAAAACACCCAGTTTGGGCTGGGTGTTTTTGTGTTTGTATTTCTATGAGGAAACTATCGTTTCTTCTTAGCTACTTTCTTTTTTGCAGTTTTCTTAGCTACTTTTTTCTTAGCTACTTTTTTCACTGCTTTCTTTTTTGCTGGCATGTGTCGTATGTATTAAAGAGCGACCTGTGGCGAGTACTCGACTTAGTTCACGTACGTGAATGATGTACATCACAATGTGCTCTACATCTAATTATCGAACATACAACATACAAATCAATAGCATATGCACGATATCTGTGGATAACTTTTTTTATATTTATATCATAAAGATAAAACGCTCGAGAGCGAAGTTGTTGCAAAGTACATATATACATGTATAAATATATATCAGTACTGTTATGTATAAAAGCAAAAAGCAAAACAGACACGCAAAGAAGCTGCACGCAAAAACAATGCTCTCTTTTTTATCACTTCTCTATGCATACAAGAGAAAAGTCACACTCGAGGACTTTGTGAGAAAGATAGAAACAAAATATTCATTACGCGAAACAAGAATACGTCATGCAATTGCGTACTTAGACAGATACGAGTACATAAAGAAAACTAAGGCCTCTATACACATCCTCGAAAAAGGGGTTCTATACATAGAAAGTGCCCGTGTTAAGAAAAATCACTGGGACAGACGTTTTCGTGTGCTTCTACTTACATCCTTGCTTCCCACAAATACCATGCACTACATACGGGCACGCATCCGAGCATTTGGTTTTATCAAAATAGACCGTGGAGTATGGGTATACCCATACGACTGCCTTTCATTCATACAACTCCTTCAACTTGAATATCGTACAGGAGAAAAAATGCTCTATTTTGTTGCACAAGATAATGAGACGCTTGCCCGTGCTCGCAAAGAGTGGAAGCTACGTTAATCAAGCAACTCTTTCTTCAGGAGGCACGACGAGCACCGGCACCCAAAAGGAGTAATGTGCTCTGCAACGTACTCTTCTCCATAATCAAAAGTAATCTCTTCACCTGGGACAATGTGCCGTATCGCAGTTATATATATTCGCGCGCGACGATCTTCTTCAGATTCAGCATTTGGATCGCATGAGTGATTGGCATAGCGCGCTACATTCCATCTTGGGCTACCGTCGATCGTTTTATTTTTTCGAACATCAAAGAGATACTTATTATGTTTTCTTTTCTCTGCCTCAATATCGTTCAAAATAATTCCTATGTACTCGACAATGCGCTCACCTTTCTTGATCGGCTCTGTGGCAAAGAGTCCGAAGCCAGTACGCGACTTACCTACTCGAAATTTTCGTGGAATAGGGTTTTGTGTGTCGCCTCGGTATTCGTACATAACAAAATAAAAAGTAGGCTCTAGTATACGTGATATACTGCAAATATAAAAGATAGTATGAAAGACATAGATCTTACTCTGCTTGAGCAGCCCTACGACGCAAAGCGCTACGAGACACTACTCTACAAAAAGTGGGAGGAATCAGGATATTTCAACCCTGACAATCTGCCAGGACGACATGCAACCCCGTTTGCAATGGTGCTCCCACCACCAAATGTGACAGGAACGCTCCATTGTGGACATGCGACCATGCTCGCAATTCAAGATGCTATTGTGCGTTTTAAACGTATGCAGGGGTTCAAAACGCTCTGGCTTCCCGGCACTGACCACGCAGCTATTGCAACACAATCTAAGGTAGAAAAAGATATCTCTAAAAAAGAAGGTAAGTCCCGCTATGACATTGGACGAGAAGAGCTTCTAAAAAGAATAGCCGCATTTGCACAAGAAAGTCATGACACGATCATTAATCAGTGCAAGTCAATGGGAAGCTCGCTTGACTGGAGCCGAGAGGCATTTACCCTCGACGAGCCTCGTACACGCGCAGTCTACACAGCATTCAAAACTATGTACGATGCGGGGCTTATTTATCGTGGGCACCGCGTAGTCAACTGGGACCCAAAAGGTCAGACGACTATCTCTGATGATGAAATCATTCACGAAGAGCGTGAGGCCACACTATATACATTCAAGTATGGAAAAGACTTCCCTATCCCTATTTCTACCACTCGCCCTGAAACAAAGTTTGGAGATGTCGCGGTTGCTGTACACCCTGAGGATAGTAGGTACAGTGCCTTTGTAGGAAAGACAATTGAAACAGATTTTTGTGGCTCGCTACTCTCCATAAAAATCATCGCGGACAGAAATGTAGAGAAAGACTTTGGAACTGGTGCGCTTGGCGTAACTCCTGCGCACTCAAAAATAGATGAAGAGATGGCGTATACACACAACCTTCCTTTTGTGCAAGTTATTGACGAGAAAGGAAAAATGACGAGCGGCGGTGAAGACATTGTGGGTAAAAAAACAGCTGAAGCACGTGAGCTAATCGCTCAAAGGCTTCGCGACGCGGGATTAATGATTGAAGAGAAGAAAATTACACAGAATGTGTCCACCGCAGAAAGAACGGGTGGTATTATCGAGCCACTTCCAAAACTACAATGGTTTGTGGCAGTCAATAAAGAATTTCCATTTCCACACAAAGACAAAGCTATTGCAAAAGAGGGTGAAATGGTAACACTGAAGATACTAATGCATCGCGCCGTCGAGAGCGGCACGACGACAATTCTTCCAGACCGGTTTGCAAAAGTGTATGAGCACTGGATTAATAATCTTCGCGACTGGTGTATCTCACGTCAAATATGGTACGGACATCGCATCCCGATATGGTACAAAGAAAGTGCTATACATTGTGGGCCAAGCGCACCTGAGGGTGATGGCTGGGCACAAGATGAAGACACGCTCGATACATGGTTTTCATCTGGACTCTGGACATTTTCTACACTCGGCTGGCCAGACGAGACTACTGACTTTAAAATGTATCACCCAAATGACCTACTAGAGACAGGTCGTGATATTCTCTTCTTTTGGGTTGCACGCATGATTCTTATGTCGACTTACCTCATAGGTGAAGTTCCATTTAAACATGTGTACCTCCACGGAATGGCGCTTGGAAAAGATGGTAAAAAAATGAGTAAGTCGTCAGGTACGGCCCTCGACCCACTTGAGGTCACTGAGAAATACGGCACGGACGCGCTTCGTATGGCACTCATTGTAGGAAATGCGCCGGGAAATGACTTCAAGCTCTTCGATGAAAAAACAAAAGCCTACAAACATTTTGCAAACAAAATATGGAATGCATCACGCTTTGTACTTTCAAATACGCAAGGCGTAATAATCAACGAAAATACATTGAATGCAGCCCATCAAGCACTTCTTCTTGAGTGGAGAAATGTGCTGAGAGAAATTACAGAAGATATAGAAAAGTACAACCTCTACTTAGCAGGCGAAAAGCTATATGGCTTTTTCTGGCATAGGTTTGCAGACGTATGGATTGAAGATTCAAAGACGTGGTTTCAGTCTGATGAAAAAGAAAGTGCTCAAATTTTTATGCGAATTCTTCTTGAAGAACAGCTCCGAGTCCTCCATCCATTTATGCCGTTTGTTACAGAAGCTATCTGGAGAATAATGCACGGAGATAGCAAAGAGAGCATGCTCATGATACAACCATGGCCAATGAATTAATAACATTTCTTACTTCTTTTTCCCCTTTTCAGGAAAAAGTTTTGATCGCGCTTATCGGAGGCCTCATCCCTGCTCTTGTGTGGCTTTTCTTTTGGTTACGAGAGGATGACTGCAAAAACCAAGATACCATTGCCTACATGTGCGAACCAGAACCAAGACCAATGCTCTTACTTACCTTTTTGACCGGAATGCTCATGGTTCCCGTTGCGCTTTTTGCCGAGCGCGCGGTATACCCATATGTTGCGGGGATTTCTCTTGTTGTCGCATGGTCTTTTATAGAAGAGTTCTTGAAGTTTTTTGCGTATTGGTTTGTAAATGCAAAAAGTAAATTCATAAATGAAGCTACTGATCCGGCAATTTATATGGTAACGGTTGCTCTTGGCTTTGCAGCAGCAGAAAACGCTTTCTTCTTACATCAAGCACTCTCAAGTGGCGCTCCGCTTGATGCTGCGCTCGGAGGGCAGCTTTTGCGATTCTTAGGCGCATCACTTCTTCACGTAGGGGCAAGTGGTGTGCTTGGTATCTTTATTGGTCTTGCCTTTTTCAGAAGCAAGACAACACAACGGCTTTTTGCGTGCCTCGGTATCGTGCTTGCAACAGCAATTCATGCAATTTTCAATCAGCTCATCATCTTTAGCCCACAAACAGAGATACTCCGTGTGTTTAGCTTCGTGTGGGTTTTGGGATTAGGGGTTATAATACTATTTGAGCGGCTCAAAGAGCTTGCACCATTCCCTCGTACATAACAACTACTATGCAAAAAGAAAAACCATCAATCTTTGAACGTCTTTTGGGCACCGTTCGGCTCGAAGAAAACGAACTCAACCACATACAAAACGGTGGCGCACAAAAAAAAGATATGAGCTCGCTTAAAGTAAGAAGTGAAGACGAGCTTTTGGTGACACATGAACACTCCGAAGAAGAGGGTCAACTTTCTGTTGACATGTACGAAACAGAAAAAGAAATAATCATCGAGGCAATGGTGGCAGGAGTACGGCCTGACGATTTACAGCTCTCTATATCACGAGATCAGGTCACCATTCGTGGCAAACGAGAGCCAAATACACGCATCGAAGATGATGGATATTTTATAAAAGAGTTGTACTGGGGATCTTTTTCAAGGACAGTGTCTCTCCCAAATGAAATTATTATCGAAGAAGCGGATGCAGTAGAAAAACACGGCCTTCTCATTCTCCGACTACCGAAACTTGATAAAAACAGACAAGCGAAGATACGAGTGAAGAGTATATAGACAAAAAGTTACAAGTGTTGTATGTTTTACTTAAGCCAAAATCTTTTTGGCTTTGTTTGTTCTTTGATTATAACCCTGAGGAGTGTGTCGTGACTGATTATACTCGTTCACCGAAAATTGATCTCTCTGATGAATCGCCAAACCAAATTAGTGATTTCGAAGGGTTCGATGAAGAAATTATTCCTGCCGGCAAAGATGCTGTACGCGAAATAGATACCCTTTGCTTATCAGATGTCATAACAAGTTATATGGAAAAGCTGTCAAGTTTTAAATTACTGAAACACGCTGAGGAACTTGCGCTTTCGAAAAAAGTTATGGAGAACCACGATATCGCCGCAAGGAACGATCTGGTACTACACAACCTTCGCCTTGTTATCTCAATTGCAAAAAAATATAGATGGTCAAAGTTGTCTTTTGAAGACTTAATTCAGGAAGGCAACATTGGCCTCATGGTAGCTGCTGAAAAATTCGACTACAAGCTTGGATTAAGATTTACTACGATGGCTACTTGGTGGATCAGGCAAGCTATTGGTAGAGCTATCCAAGACAAAGCAGAAACAATTCGTATTCCTACATATGTTTTGACAGTTAGACAGAAGATACTCTCCACCTTTGGAAGGGATATAGGCAGTTCAAAACTCCCGGGAGCTGATGTTATTGCAAAAACCATCAACGCTTCAGTAGATGAGGTTGTTTGCGCTCTTTATACCATGTTATTAGAAACAACTTCCCTTCAAGACAAAATTACAGAGACTGACAAAAATACTGTTCAGGACATACAAGAGAGTGAAATAATCGGTCCTGAAATTAGGCAAGAAGCATACCTACATCTAGTGCGGGTTGGGAAAATATTGGATTATATCTTGCTGTCTGTCAAAAAAATAGCCGAAACACAAAAAGATCGCGGCAGAATTATAGATATATTTCTCTGCTATCACGGATTCATAAATGCAACAAAATTCACCCTACAGCAATTAGGTGATCGATATGGAATTTCAAAACAGAGGGTTCAACAAATACTCACGAAAGCTTTTTCAGAATTACAAAAAAGTGGTGTTCATGTAACGTCAAAAGATATTGAGGATTATCTAGAACAACTGAGGGAGCTCGAGGTACTAGCAGATACTCAATACCCTTTAGTAGTCCAATGAACGTCCGAGGTAAATCTTAGCGGCCACTATCCGAGGTGGCCGCTTTTATTATGTGTATTTGAGACCTAAGATCGCCCGTTACCACAAGCCGGGTACTTTTCATCGGTGTACGTTTCGGTCACAAATATTTTTCTGACGAAAAATTTCGCGACCCCAGCTCGTGGTTTTTGCCTTCTTCGCTTCGCTTCGAAACAAAAACATCACTCCGCTTCACAAACGTTAAAATCTCCGAGCAGTCGGAGATTTCTTAACACGTTTGTGCTTGGGGCCGGGGTCGAACCGGCGACCTATTCCTCTTCAGGGAAGCGCTCTACCAACTGAGCTACCCAAGCATGTGGGAACACTATAGCAAATATAAAAAGAATCGGCAAAAACTATATACCAAGCACTCGCAAAAGAGGCCCCCAGACCGAGTCTCCGAATGCCCGTGTGGAGGTTGAGGTTGTCGCTTGTTGGCCCGTTATCATTTGGAACGCGGCGTTATTGTTTACCGTATCAACAGTCCCTTGGAGATTTCTAATTGTCTCACTTGTTTTTTGGTATGTGTCTGTAGCTTTTTGCACGTATGGCTCTACATAATAGTACGCACCAAAGAGTATTCCTATCACGAGCGCCCAACGCAGAATCCAGAAAAACATGCCCCATCGAGCTCGACGATGCACCCCTTTCAAAAGGTGATTGTTTTCTCGTGAAAGCTC
>JALHNF010000009.1 GCA_022843645.1 Minisyncoccota bacterium
AATCACGTCAAACGAGGCTTAGAAAAAACAATTTACCAGCTTACTATTGTAGTAAGTCTTGCGTTCATTGCCACGAGCCTTGCATCTCTTCTCTTTTAAACATGGAACGGCTTTTTGCCACATACATTAGCGCTCTTCAGAGTTATTCAAAGCGACACGTCATTTTCGTACTCTTTCTTGTTGTTCTTGCATTTTCGCTTATAGCAAGCGGCCTTGTCCTTATCAACAAAACATTTGTTGTAGAAAAGCCCCTTCCTGGAGGAGAGATAGTCGAGGGGGTCATTGGCTCGCCATACGCCATAAACCCGGTTCTTGCCGTATCCCAAACCGACAAAGACATCACTTCAATTGTTTTTTCAGGACTTATGCGTAAATCAAGCGACGGCAGCATGACCTACGACCTAGCCCAAGAACACACTCTCTCAAATGACGGCCTTACATACACGTTTACACTAAAAGAAAACCTCAAATTCCATGATGACGTACCTCTTACGGCATACGATGTTGTGTACACAATAGAAAAAATTCAAGATCCAAGCGTTCGTAGTCCGCACAAAATCAAATGGGAAGGTATAGACGCAATCGCAGTTAATGAAAAAACGGTGCAGTTTGTATTAAAAAAACCATTTCCAGAGCTTCTTGAAAATGCAGACATAGGCATTCTCCCAAAACATTTGTTTGAAAATAATCCCAACGAAGCCTTTAGTGTCCTTGGCTACAACACAGAACCAATTGGCTCAGGGCCATATAAAGTTGAATCGATTGTGAGAAGAAATGGTGTGCCGGTAGAATACGTCCTCGCACGGAACAATGTATTTCCACTTGGCGTACCACTCCTTGAACGCGTAATCGTGAAAGTGTTTGACACAGAAGAAGCGGTTGCAAACGCGCTCAAAAACAAAGACATCACAAATGCAAGTAGTCTCTCGGCGTCATATGCACACTTTTTTGTGGAAGGCGGACACCTTGAGGCACGTCGCGCACCACTTCCAAGAGCATACGGATTGTTTTTAAACCAAAACAAAGTAAAAGCACTCCAAGACATAAACGTACGTAAAGCTTTAAATGAGTCTCTTGATCGAGCGCTCATGGCGTACGACACGTTTTATGGATTTGGTACACCAATTCTCTCGGCGGCACCTCTTTCATACAAAGAAGCTAACCTCCCTGCGCAAAAAGAAAAAAGTCAAATAGAAGAAAACTTGGCTAAAGCAGGGTGGATAAAAAATGAGTCAGGTATCCTGGCAAAAAACGGCGAGACGCTTTCCCTTAAAATCGCAACTATCGACATCCCCGAGCTCACTAATATTGCGTCATTTGTCAAAAACTACTGGACAGATCTTGGCATAGAAGTGTTTGTTGAGTCATACAGCTTAGGAGACTTGCGTGACGTTGTTGTTGCCGACCGCTCGTTTGATATTCTTTTGTATGGTATAGTAGTAGATGAGGATGCAGACCTATATACCTACTGGCACTCGAGCGGGCGAACTCACCCAGGGCTCAATGTCTCACAGTATGTCAATAAACGTGTTGATACCATTTTAGAATCAGTCAAAAATGGCACTGCAACACAAGAAGATGTACGGACAGCACTCTCATTGATAGAGACAGATATTCCCGCTATTTTTCTTTTTAGCCCAGACTTTGTATACATCACCGAAAAGAAACTCCGAGGAATACAGCTCACTCACATAGAGAATCCCGAGGATCGGTTTCGCAGCGTGTACATGTGGTACAAGGACACTGAAAAGGTATGGCCTCTTCTCTCCCATATTCCCTTCTTATATAAAATAGAATCTTTTATTTATTCGTTGTAGCACGCGTAGTATGAAAACAAATTACGAAAAAACCTCCGTGAACAGATTTCATGGAGGGCGGCGTTTTCCGCAAGACAGAAATAGCGCCCCTCATGGAGATCACAAAAAAGTTACCGTCTCTGACATCGAGCCAGACACCATTCGCGTCATACCAGTTTCTGGAACAGAAGAAGTTGGGCGAAACATGACCATTATTGAAGATGGTAAAGACATTTTTGTTGTTGATGTAGGACTCTCATCTAAAGATGTCGAAATTCCGGGTGTTGAGTACATTCTTCCGAACACTAAATATCTTGAAGACAGAAAAGAAAAGGTGCGAGCCATTTTTGCGATGAATAGCCACGCAAACCATATCGGTGGTCTTCCTTTTTTGGCTGAACGCCTCGGCAATCCACCTGTGTACGCACGGCTCATTACCGCAGTACTCATTAAAAAGCAGCAGGAGCTTTTTCCAAAAGCACAACCGCTTGATATTCGCGTTATAGAAAAAGAACAAGATGTGACTATCGGAAGCCATTCTGTCCGCTTCTTTGGTATTACAAAAGACCTCCCCGACTCCATGGGCGTACGAATAGAGACACCTCAAGGAGAAATTGTTCATACAGGAAACTTACGTGTCACACACAAAGACGGAGCGCCTACAGAAGAGTGGACAACTATTCTCAATTCCTTTGAAAATACAAAAACAGCATGCCTCCTTTCTGACTCAGTCAACACAGAAAAGCCTGGTGCCTCTATCTCTGAAGAGCAGGTTATTAAAAATATTCGAGATATCATGACACAAACAAAAGGTCGTATTATCTTTGGTGCGTTTCCTGCTCAAATCACTCGACTTGTACGTATTATAGATATTGCAGTTGAGCTCGATAAAAAAATAGCCATCGAGGGCCGAAGCATGAAACGAAACATGGAAGTTGTAAACGAGCTTCTTATGCACAAGCACCCTGCAAGCCACTTCATCAAAGTTGAAGACATTGAGAAATACAAACCCGAAGAAGTTGTTATCTTAGCAACAGGAAGTGAGGGAAACGAGTACTCTGAACTCATTCGTGCGGCAAACAATCAACACAGGCTCATCACTATCAAAGACACGGATACCATCGTTCTTTCTTCCTCCACTATTTCAGGCTTTGAGCGAAGTATTCAAAAACTTAAAGACCTTCTCTCACGACAAGGTGCGCGCATTCTGCACTATCAAGTGTCAGATGTTAACTCCTCAAGTCATCCTCACCGAGACGAGGCAGCGCTTTTGATACGAAAAATCCATCCGACTTTTTTTGTACCTATTTCAGGACATCATTACATGCTCACCGTACACGCAGAATTGGCGCGCACTCTTGGCGTAAGTGAGTCAAACATTGCTATTCCTCAGAATGGCTCAATCATTGAGATCAAAAATAACGGAGCGTACATGCATGTACTCAAAGAAAAAGCACCGCATACAAAAGTTCTCGTTGACGGTATATCAGTCGGTGAAGTACAAGAAGTTGTAATAAAAGACCGACAAATGCTTGCTGAAGACGGCATGTTTGTCATTGTTGCCGCTATCGATAATACAACAGGAATCCTATGCAAATCGCCCGATATTATTTCTCGTGGGTTTGTATACCTCAAAGAGTCTCAAGCCCTTTTGCGTGAAGCACGTATTTTGATCAAAAAAGTAATTGAAGACATTACCACCGCAAAAAAAATAGAGACGATTGATATGGACGATCTCAAACAAGATGTAGCAAATGATATCGGAAAATTCTTACTCCAAAAAACAGCCAAGCGCCCTGTCGTTATTCCAGTAATTCTAAAGATATAAATATGAGCACATCACATAAGTATCCAAAACGAGGATCATTCAAGCCATCACACAATCGCCCCGTGCTAAACAAAAATAAGCAGTTCGGCGAACGCTTTTCATCGCCTTCAAATGTGCCGATGCGAGAAAAAGACAGAGTCACCTCGCACATTCCAGAATCAGGAGAGACGGTGCGAATTATTCCACTTGGTGGCGTAGAAGAAGTTGGGCGAAACATGACAGCGATCGAATACAAAAATGACATCTTTGTTATCGATGCTGGATTTTCTTTCAAAGACGAAAGTGCGCCTGGTGTTGACTACATTTTGCCAAACACAAAATATCTCGAAGAGAGAAAGCATAAAATCCGCGCAGTACTCATTACCCACGGCCACCTCGACCACATTGGTGCACTACCATATGTAATGCCGCTTATTGGCAACCCCCCTATTTACACACGCCTATTGACTGCGGTCATGATCAAAAAGCGCCAAGAGGAATTCCCTCAGCTTCCTCCGCTTGATATCCGTGTTGTAGAGAAAAATCAGACCGTCTCACTCGGTGAACGAACCATAAACTTTTTCTCGGTGACACATACCATTCCGGATGCGATGGGTATCATTATACAAACACCACTTGGAAACATTGTGCACACAGGCGACCTCAAGCTCGAGCACAATGATGGAGTTGCTTCACCTGGAGAAGAGCGTGAATTTGGCATCTTCAAAGACATGGACGTTTTATGCCTCTTATCCGACTCAACAAATGTCGAGAAGCCCGGGTTTTCGATTCCAGAACACCTCGTTATCAAAAACATTGGTGATATTGTCGCCAACACCAAAGGCCGTCTCATCTTAGGAGCGTTCTCGTCTCAACTTGAGCGTCTTGTAAAAGTAATTGAGATAGCAGCCAGCTTAAACAAAAAAGTTGTCGTGGAAGGCAGAAGCATGAAGACAAACATCGACATCATCGAACAGCTAGGCATGCTAAATGTTGGTCGCGGTGTCATGATTTCAACCGAAGAAATGGGAAACTATCCGCCAGACCGACTTGTAATCCTTGCAACAGGAGCTCAAGGAGACGAGTATGGTGCACTGATGCGTGCTGCAAACAAAACACACCGAAACCTCAAAATAGTAAAAGGCGACGTCATCATCCTCTCTTCGTCTATCATTCCTGGCAACGAACGCGGTGTACAAAAGCTTAAAGACCTTCTTTCTAAACAAGGTGCAAAAATCATTCACTACCAAACATCAGACGTACACTCCTCAGGGCACGCAAACAGAGATGAAATGGCGTGGTTCCACAGAAAGATTCACCCGCGATTCTTCATCCCTATCCACGGCTACCACTACATGCTCACAGTGCATGGCGAGCTTGCGCAGTCTCTTGGTCTTCCAAAAGAAAATGTATTCATCCCTGACAACGGGTCTATCATCGAAATTCACCCGAACGGCACCGGCACCATCATCAAAGAAAAAGCACCTGGCGCAAAAGTAACCGTCGACGGCACTTCGGTAAGCGACATTCAAGAAGTTGTTATCAAAGATAGACAAGCACTCGCGGAAGACGGCATGTTTGTGATTGTTGCAGTTGTGGACTCAAAAACAGGACTGCTTAAAAAGTCTCCGGACATTATCTCTCGCGGATTTGTATATCTCAAAGAGTCTCAGGAGCTCCTTCGCTTTGCCCGAACAATCATCAAAAAAACAATCGAGGAAGTCACTACCAAAAAAGCCGCACACCAAATAGATGTTGACCACCTGAAGCAAACAGTCACCGACACCATAGGACGATTCCTCTTACAAAAAACAGCAAAGCGCCCTGTCGTTATTCCCGTCATTCTTTCTGTATAATGTGTCTATGCACACATTAGTCGCCGTCTATTTTGTTACGCTTTTTTACGCGTTTCATTACGCACTTCCCCTCTATTCAGAGTCCACATTCCTTGAGTCCCTCATTCCAGAAACGTTTGTGGGACTTGTGTATAGCGTCTCTGCTTGTGTCAGCGTACTCCTTACACTCAACATAAAAAAGGTTCTCAATCGCTTAAGCAACAGGTCGGTGCTTATTGTCTCTGCCATAGCTGAGGCACTCCTTCTCCTTGGAATCGTATTCTCGCCGTATACCTGGCTTACCCTTATCTTGTTTGTCTTGAAGTCAGTTGTTCTTTCGGTGCTTTTTGTATCGCTCAATATCCTTATTGAGTCTGTAAGCACAAACAAAAACACGGGCAAAATACGAGGCATGTACCTCACGATTTTGAACCTTGGAATATTGACTGGGCCATTTTTTGCAGGATTCATTGTCGGGTATGGTCTTAATCTTCTCTTTTTCGTCTCTGCACTATGCCTTATCCCGATGGCATACATTTTGATACGGCATTTGGACCACCTCAAAGAGCCTCCGTACAGTGCCCCGAACCTTCAAGCTGGGTTTGCATTTGTACGTGCTCGCCCTGATGTACAAAGAATCGTCTTTGCGCAATACGTCCTTGAGCTTTTTTATATCATCATGATTGTGTATGGGCCGCTCTATTTGATTCAAAGCAACATACTAGATCTTAAAACATACTTGGGTATCGTGATTCCAATTGTGCTTATTCCTTTTATTCTCATTCCCTATCCGCTTGGCAAAATTGCAGACAAAAAACTTGGAGAAAAAGAGCTCCTCATATGCGGCACACTCCTTATGATCTTTGGCACAACTCTCTTTGCATTGCTAGACAGCACCGTTCTTCTTTACTTTGTATTTGCCCTCTTTGTCGCCCGGCTCGGTGCGAGCATGGTAGAAGAAATGGCAAGCTCCTACTTCTACAAAAAAGTAGACGACACCCAAGCAAACGTGATCAGCATTTTTGTAAACACAAGAAACATAGCCCTTATCACAGGGCCGCTTATTGGGTCTCTTATCATCGGCTTTTTCCCAAGTGATTCGCTTATGGCATTCCAAGTAGTATTTTTAGTACTTGCTGGTATACTAGCGCTTAGCCTCATTCCAAGCCTAAAAATTCATGACACAAAATAATATTACCTTTCCTATCCGCATAAATGCATACCTTGCCCACAAAGGTATAGGCACTCGAAAAGGTGCCGACAGCCTCATCTCACAAGGAAAGGTGTTTATAAACAGCACTCGAGCAAAACTTGGCGCGATAGTGCAAAAAGATGACGTTGTGGAAGTGAAAGGCGTTGCTCAAAAAAAATATCTCTACCTCTTATGGAATAAGCCTCGAGGCGTAGCTACTCCCGAGTCAAAAGTACTCGATGACACAAAAGTAAAAGTCTTCCCCATCGGCCGGCTCGATAAAGAAACGGATGGGCTCATATTGCTTTCAAATGATACCCGCTTGAGCGAGCGTTTGCTTAACCCAAAATACAATCACGAAAAAGAGTACGAGGTGTCGGTGCGCGAAGACATAGTACCTATACAGTTACAAAGGCTCACAAGTGGTGTAAAAATCGCTCATGAAGGGAAAAGGGTGCTCGTAAAAGCAAAAAAGGTGGAGAAAATTGAGCGTCATATTTTGGGCATCACCCTCACCGAAGGCCGCAAACACCAGATACGCCAAATGTGCTCCGCTGTGCACCTCACCATCAACAACTTGCGACGTATTCGCATTGGCGACCTCAAACTAGGCAAACTACGAAAAGATCAAATACAGAGTCTGTCTGAAAAACAAATTTCCGAGCTACGTGCAAGTGTTGGGTTGATGTAATTCTAAAAACAACAAAGCCGATCGCAACAGCTTTGTTGTGATCGGCTATTTCTTGAGACTCGCAAGGGTATCCTCGGCCTCATTAAGCTTTTCCTTATATTCAGCTAAGCGTTTTGCTTGCACAGCAGGAAGTTCTGCCATTTCCCTCAGCAATTTTCTTATTGCTTCTTCACATACACGCACCTCTTCTTCGCTTTGAAAAGAGTGTTCATTAATCATCCTGCGTAGATGTTGAACTCTCTGCTCTATTTCGTTTCGAATAAGACTTTTAGGGACAAAATTTCGTGCAACAAAAAGTGGGAAAAAGTATTGCAACAAAAGCCCACCCACCACAAAACCTGCAACAGACGCTAAGGCCCAACCCGCACCAACGTCTTTGATAGCCTGAACTATCCACAAGACCAGTATGATACAAACTGATCCAAATCCCAACAGCGTCAAAACGAAAGCAAAAAAAAGCTGTTTCTGCACCGCATTAAGGCGCACACTTTCAACAAGCGTCATCTTTACTCTCCCGTCTCACGGAATGTGAGTTCAATTAATTCATACTACATAGTACTTTTAGTGTCAAATCAGCTTTCAATCCGATACCCTCGCTTTCCTTGCTTGATAAGCCCATCTTTTAGGAGTCCTGTGAGCGCTTTCTGTACGCGTTCATCGCCAAACACGCTTTCAAGTTGCTTCACATCTTTTGGAGCCAAAGTAGACTTCTGTGTGAAAAACTTCATAATTACTCCTCGCACTTCACGTACCGAGCCTTTAAATTTTGATTGTCGCGTGAAGCTTTTTGCACGTGCATTATGAGCTTTACCTTGTAGCTTCAAATATGCCCCATAATCCATAAGCGCATACATCCACTCTCGTGGGCTGCTTGTATCGAGTGTTTGCTCTACCGCGCGCACTATGTCTTTGTCAGAAACAATATCCACGTTTTTGAAAAAGTGATGTATGTACACTGTGCGAATATTTGTCTCTACAAGTGCATGCGACTCATTCCATGCAAATGTCGCAACAGCACGCGCTGTATAGTGCCCAATACCTGGCAATTGCTCAAGCCCTGCTACTGTCTTTGGCTCACCATGTTTTGCGATATACTCCCCTATTTCATGTAAAAACTTTGCTCGCCTGGTATAGCCAAGCCCCTGCCAAAGAGCTAAGACATCTTTTCGTGAAGCCGAAGCGAGCGCTTTGACATTTGGAAGTTGTCTCATCCAACTCTCAAACTTAGGCAACACTCGAGACACCTGTGTTTGCTGAAGCATTATCTCAGATACCAAGATAGGATAGACATCGATATTTTCATTTCGCATCTGTACCTGTGGCGGACGCCATGGCAAACTTGCTCTCTTATGTGCACAATAAAAATCCCAGACTGTTTCTCTAAACTTTTGTATTGCTTGAGCCGAAAGCTTTTTCATTCCCGTGATCATACCAAAAAACCAGCCGCATGGCTGGTTTTTTGAAATAGAAGATTTTAATTAAGAAAAAGCTACTTAGTTTTACTTTTCTTTTTTAAAGCAGTTTTGGGTAAAGTGGTAACTTTCTTGGTTTTTTGTACATCCACCACAAGCGCTCCATTTTTGACACCAACTTCCACAATGCTCCCTTCTGCCGTTTGGCGAGTCACTAGAAGCGACGCAACTTCATTAAGTACTTTTGTCTGAATCATACGTCGAATAGGGCGCGCGCCATAATGCGGGTCAAAACCGTCTTGTGCGATTTTGTTGATTGCCTCTTCGGTAATCACAAGGTCAATACCTTTTGGCTTCAAGCGAGCACGAATTTGCTCGACCTGAAGCACAACCACTTCTCGAATGGCATCTGTTGTGAGTACATCAAAGACAACAATATCGTCGAGCCGGTTCAAAAACTCTGGTCGGAAGTGGTTCTTGAGCGCACTGTGTACCTTTTCTTTCGCATTTGCATACTCCACAATACCAGTGTTGTTTGAGAATCCCATCGTCTCCATTTTTTGAATAAACTCAGATCCGATGTTTGAGGTAAGTACAATGATGGTGTTTTTGAAATTTACCACTCTGCCTTTTGAGTCGGTAAGGCGCCCTTCATCAAGCACCTGAAGAAGTGTGTTGAAGACTTCCGGATGTGCTTTTTCTACCTCATCAAAGAGCACCACTGAGTACGGCCGATGGCGAATTGCCTCAGAAAGCTGTCCTGATTCCTCGTATCCCACATATCCTGGTGGCGAGCCAATGAGCTTAGAGACCGCATGCTTTTCCATGTACTCGCTCATGTCTACTTTTATGAGCGCCTTTTCGTCATTGAACATAAATTCGGCCAAGGCCTTCGTAAGCTCTGTCTTTCCCACTCCAGTAGGCCCAAGGAACATGAACGACCCAATTGGACGATTTGGATCAGAAATACCTGCTCGACTTCTTCGTACGGCATCAGAAATCTTTTTGATCGCTTCTTTTTGGCCGATCACACGCTTGCTGAGGTACTCTTCCATGTGCGCAAGCTTTTCTGACTCTTCTTCAAGCATTCTATGCAGCGGAATACCGGTCCATCGTGCCACCACTTGCGCAATGTCCTCTGCGGTAATTTCTTCTTTGAGTACTCGGCGAGTTTTTTGAAGCTTTTTAAGCTTTGTCATTTTTTCCTCAAGCGCTTTTTTAAGCTGAGGGATTTTGCCATAGCGTATTTCTGCAACTGCCGCCAAGTCCTGCCGCATCTCTGCGTTATCAGACTCAACACGAAGCGTATCAAGCTCTTTTTTTATCTTTGCAACATCAAGAAGAATATTTTTTTCACCTTGCCATTTTGTCGCAAGCTCGCGAGTTTTTTCTTTCACATCTGCGATTTCTGCTTCAATTTCTTTTATGCGAAGTTTTGTATCCTTGACATCCGTTGTGCCTTTGCTCTCTGCCTGTCGCAAGTCTTTCAAGAGTGCCTCTCGTTCAATTTCAAAACGCATTATTTTTCTATGCGCTTCTTCGAGTGCTGGCGGTTTGTTTTCTAAAGAAATACGAAGCGCAGACGCAGCTTCGTCGACAAGATCGATTGCTTTGTCTGGCAAAAACCGGCTCGTAATGTATCGTGTCGAAAAATCAACTGCAGAAATGAGCGCATCGTCGGTGATATGCACATTATGATACAGCTCATATTTTTCTTTCAGGCCTCGCAAAATGGCAATGCTGTCATCGCGAGATGGCTCTTCTACATATACAGGCTGAAAACGCCGTGCCAAAGCAGGATCTTTTTCAATGTGTTTTTGATATTCTTTGAGCGTCGTCGCACCGATTGCCCGCATCTCGCCCCGTGAGAGTGCAGGCTTCAAAAGATTTGCCGCATCTGCTCCCCCTTCTGAAGCGCCAGCGCCAACAATAGTATGAATTTCGTCGATAAAGACAATTATCTTTCCATTTGAACGCTCAACTTCTTTCATGATATTCTTGAGCCGTTCTTCAAACTCGCCACGATACTTAGTGCCCGCAATCAAAAGCCCGAGATCCAAAGAGACCAGCTCTTTGTCTTTGAGCGACTCTGGAACATCGCCCTTTGCCATACGAATGGCAAGCCCTTCCACAACGGCAGTCTTGCCTGTGCCTGGCTCGCCCAAAAGTATTGGATTGTTTTTTGTCCGTCGAGAAAGAATTTGCATCAAGCGCATTATTTCTCCATCACGCCCAATCACAGGATCGAGCTTGTCTTCTCGTGCGTCTTTGGTGAGATTGCGTGTGTACTTTGAGAGCGCCTTAAACTTTTTTGGGCCGCCCTCACTCGTGTCTTGCGGCTGATTCCGCACGGTCTCGTACGTTGCGTACGCTACATCTCGTTTAATTTTAAATTTTGCAAACAATTCCTGCACGTCTCCTGGCACGTCAAAAAGTGCGAGCAACATGTGCTCGGTAGAAATGAACTGCTCATTAAGGGCTTGTGCTATCTTGACCGAGGCATCAAACATTTGCGCAAGCTCTGGCGTCAAATACATTTGATACGAATCTTTTTGAATAGTTTGTCCCTCAGCACTTCCTTCAATAAGCTCAAGCGCACTTTCAGTAAGTAAGATAGTGTCGATATCCATCTTTTCAAGCATAGTGAGCACAAGGCTCTCATCTTGAAGCAGGAGTGCGGCAAGAACGTGGCTTGGACCGACATGGTTTTGCCCGCGCTCTATGGCAAGCTCGTGTGAGCGCCGAATAGCATCTTTCGCTTTCGTCGTAAAATTATTAAATGGTGGCATATTAATTTCAATTTTTCAGCGTGAGAAGGGATATGGAACGCACTGTAAATAAAGGATATTTCAGAAAATCAGGACCTCACACAGCGATTATACCACAAACGAAAATGCCCTAAGAATAGTTGACTGAGAAAATAGCGTCATTTGTGAGACGTGAAAATAAACACATCCTCGGCACGCCACAAACTATTTGTATCACCACCACGACGATCAAGCCAAAGCCCATCGCTAGTATGAGCAATGTCCCATACAACTTTACGATTATCTGATTTAATCACTGGCTCCATAGCAATGTGATAATGCGAATTTGCTTGTTGATCTATAAAAGCAAGGCGCGTCTCTGGGCCAACATGAGGGTCACACAAGCCGAGTCGGAACTCGAGTGCTTTTGCATATATTTCTTTTAATGTGACACCATCTCGCAACCCAAGATCTGATATAGAGCGCGCAACAAGACTGATTGATTCTTTCTTTTCTAAGGGTGTGAGTGTGAGGAGCATGTTATCTTTTGTCCAATCACGTATGTGTATCCCCCGTGCATCAAATATCGCTAAATATTCTCCGCTCGTGCGTGTAGTAAGCTCAATGGCACGAGGGAAGCCTTCATTCGGGTTTTGAAAAATTTCACTCATGCTAAAAATGCTTTTTAATTTATCTTGATGCCTCTTCCGCTCTCTTCTCTACCACCTTCCAGTCAATAGCCCGCATGAAGGCGCTCACATAGTCTGCGCGCTTGATGCCGTAGTCAATCATAAAGGCATGCTCCCACACATCCATGATAAGAAGGATGTTTGAGTTTGCAAGGAGTCCTTCATCGTGTTCCCCTATCCAAATAACCCCAAGGGAGTCGTCTCTTTGCACAAGTGCCACCCACCCAATTCCCCGAAACGTTGCGACATTTTTTACAAAATTATTCTTGAATGTTTCTATGTCTCCAAAACGTTCAACAAGAGCTTTGTAAAGCAAACTACTTTCTTGTATCTCAGAGGACTCTTTGCTCATGTTTTCAAAATACAACTCATGCAACTTCATACCATTGTATTCCCAGCCAAATCGCCTATGAAGCTCGGCGCTTTCTTCTTTCCTATCTTCTACTCCTGATTTTCTTTCTTCGCGGATTGCATTCATTTTTTTGAGGAGTGTGTTGACATTGTTTACATAGCCTTCATACAAGGTAAAGTGATTCTTAAGCAATGTGTCAGAAAAGCCATTCATTCCCAAAAGGTGTTCAAAATTTTTAGCTGTATACATAGTACTTCTATCGTATCATTTATATATACTTTTGAGCTAATTGATGACGATCGTATATCTTTTTCATCTCAACGATAAGCCTGTCGATGTCCTCCTTTGTAGTATCTCGCCCCATAGAGATACGTATTGCTTCTTTCGACTCTTGTTCAGTGCCACCGAGCGCGCGTATCACATACGAACCCTCGTCATCATTCATGCCGCATGCGCTTTTTGAAGAAATAGCGATTTTTTTCATATCAAGCCCTATCACAAACTCTTCAGAAAATATCCCCGGTACAGATACATTTATATTATTCGGAAGTCGCTCACCCTCCTTTTCACTTCCCCACACACGCACACCCGGAATTACTTCTCGCAGTTTCTTACGTGCGTAGTTTTGAATTTCATACAGACGCTTTGCTTCTGCTTCTCGCATTGCGACTGTTTTCTCTATTCCTTCTCCACAGGCAACAATAGCAGCAGTATTTTCTGTCCCCGCTCGCATGCCATGCTCCTGATCACCACCTACAATCTGAGGGTCGAGATGTACTCTTTTGTGTACATAGAGTATTCCTGCTCCACGTGGTGCATATATTTTTGAACTATTAAGCGTACACAGATCAATACGAAACGCCTCGGGACGAACATCGAGATAATTTAGCGCCTGGCATGAGTCGGTATGAAAATATGGATACTCACTTTCGTGTGCTTCGCGATACTTTTCGAGCATCTTTCCTATTTCGCGCACTGGCTGTATGGTGCCTACTTCATTGTTTGCGTGAATGACACTCACAAGCACCGTGGTTGCAGTAAGAGCGTCGCGAATAGACTTTGTCTCTACAATTCCGTCTTGTGCCACAGGAAGAATGGTGAGTGTGATTTCTTTTTTACTCTCAAGTATTTTGAGTGGCTCAAGCACCGATGCGTGCTCGATTGCTGTGGTAATCACATGGGGCGATACCACACCTTCTTTGTGCGCACACTTGATGACACCGTGTATTGCGAGATTGTTTGCTTCAGTTGCAGACGAAGTAAACACAATTTCTGTCTCGCGGGCATGAAGTGCTTGTGCTACTTTTTTGCGAGCACTGTCTATGTGTTTTTTTGCTTCAATGCCGAGACGATGAATACTTCCTGGATTTGCAAACTGCGTTTTTTGAATTGTATGAAAAGTCTGGAGAACATGCGGGTCAACAGGTGTCGCAGATGCATTATCTAAATAGAGATAGTCTTCCCCGAGCCCTTTATTACGAAAAAGTGAAAACATAAGAAAAGTATAGCAAATAAAAAAAGCCCAACGCGAAGGAAGGGCATTATGGAAGGTACTTGACTCGGCCCGTAGCGTTTTTTGAGGAACGGGTACGGGCCGATGGGTCTTGGCGTCTCTCCTACCTACGGAGGAACGCCTGAATGCAAGAGGCTGTTCATTTCTTCAGCGCTCCTTTTGCCGATACGCTCGGCTTTGCGTCGTTGGACTATCCAACGATGGAAATCAACGCAACAGCGCACCGTGAGGACTAATTTAAGGTACTCTTCGGTCTGGGCCAAATCATGGCGCTTTTCTCCTTGGGTTGAAGGATCCCCACCGCGTCGTGTCATCGTGCATACGACGCGGTGGAAAGTTTATTATACCACAAAAATCGAAAAATGTGCTAGGAGCGCCTGCAGCAGGCCGACCCCGTACTTGCCGAGCAACCTTGTAGCCCCGGCAAGAGACGCGGGAAGTGAAGACCGTTCGTTTTCTTCGCCAATCGTCTGGGGACAGTATAGCAGATTAGGTATCTATTGTCAAGTACCCCTTTGGGCAATTTTAATATATACTTGTCAAATCTGAGCTTTCGAGCTTTTTTCATATATGTCTACCACTCCTAAAAAACACATAGAGCGCCCCCCTGTAGTTGCTGTAATGGGCCACATCGACCATGGCAAATCAACCCTTTTGGACTACATTCGTAAGACAAACATAGTCGACAAAGAAGCTGGAGGCATCACCCAGCATGTAAGCGCCTACGAAGTAGTGCATAAAGAAAATGGGCTCGATAGAAAAATCACATTTCTCGACACGCCAGGACATGCAGCATTTTCAAGCATGCGAGAACGAGGAGTAGAAATTGCAGATATTGCTATTTTGGTTGTCTCAGCTGAAGACGGCGTAAAGGCGCAGACACTTGAAGCTCTCAAACAAATCACTGCGCAGAAGCTTCCCTACATCGTGGCTATCAACAAAATCGACAAACCAAATGCAAATGTTGAGCGCACAAAAATGTCTCTCGTCGAAAACGGCGTGTACCTTGAAGGTATGGGCGGCTCCATATCATATGTTCCTATATCCGCAAAAACAGGTGTTGGCATAGATGACCTTCTTTCTACAATTTTGCTTACCGGAGACTTGGCTGAGCTCAAAGGAAACCCAAGTGAGCCCGCGGAAGGATATGTACTTGAGTCGTTTATGGACCCACGGCGAGGCAATTCGTCGACGCTCATTATCAAAAATGGCACCATCCGCCGTGGAGCGTTTGTGGTTGCAGACACAGCACTTGCGCCATTTCGTATTGTCGAAGACTTTTTGGGCAAGCCCCTCACAGAGGCAACATGTAGCTCCCCTATCAAAGTAACAGGTTGGGACGAAACACCTCTTTCTGGAGAGCTCTTCCAGGTGTTTTACGACAAAAAAGAAGCTGAGGAAGCACAAAGAAAAGCAAAGGAGGCGAAAGGAGGCGAAAGAAAAAGTATTGAATTTATCGGCTCACCTGATGCCCTTAAAATAGTACCTATTGTGCTTAAAGCAGACGTCTTGGGTACACTGCAAGCGGTCAAGCAAGAGCTTCGAAAAGTAAGTATCGAAAACCTTGCGCTCAAAATCATTTCTGAAAACGTAGGTGCCATCACAGAAAATGACATTCTCCTTGCCTCTTCGGATCCACTTTCTTTGGTGCTTGGCTTTAATGTGAAGCTCGAATCAAAAGCTCGTGAGCAAGCAGACAGGCTCAAAGTTCGGGTGGAGCAATTTGATATCATTTACAAACTCATCGAATGGCTTGCGGAATACGCAGAGACTATTCGTCCTCGAGAAGAAAAAGATGAGAGTATCGGAAGCCTGAAA
>JALHNF010000010.1 GCA_022843645.1 Minisyncoccota bacterium
TCCTTACCCTTGAGAACGGCGACTTCGGTCGTTACACCACTCGTCGGCTTGAAGGCAGGGGTTCGGAGCACCTCCTTCACATATTCACCCACGCGGAAGCCTTTGCTTTCGAGCCGGGTAATCCAGTCAACACCCGACGTACCATCGGAGGTAACACTGAAGTAGATGACGCCGTCTTCCTCGCGCCACGAACGGGGCGGTTCTGAGACAATCCACTCTCCTGAATTGACAAGGCGAACTGCTTCGTTCGGGTCTGCTGTTCCGATCTGACGCATGATGTTTTTAACCAGGGCATTTAGTTTCCCCGGTAATACATCAGCGATTGCAAAATCGGTGCTCATGATTGTATCTCCTTGGGCTAATTTGCCCGTTTTCGTTTTCCTCTAATCCGAGGAGGAACCAGTGACCTCAGTGGTCATAGCGAGGAATGGCCTAGTTTTAAGCCACTTTTCGCTATGACCACCTGCCTGCGCAGACAGGCTCGCAAGGGTCGTATCAAAGAACTGTGCCTAATATCATACACCTAAACACTATACTTGTCAATAGCTGAAAGTGGTCTTACCTGAAGGGATCTCGCCTTACAGGCGCAGTACAGGTTTCCCATTTTGGTGAAGCGAAAAGAGGTCTATTAGCGATCAGTCACAGATAGTTTTTGCTCTGTTCACAAATATTTTTCTGACGAAAAATTTCGGGACCTTTAGAAAAATGTAGGGATCGGTCACGACTCTTTTTCTGCTGAAAAAGGTCGCGACTTTGGTTTAATAGGGATCTCGGCTACCGCCGCGGGTACTTTTCATGAATATTCAAAGCAAAGCTTCTCATCTTCTATGAAAAGTCTTTCGATCCCTACACGCACATGCGCAGGCATGTGCTTAGGCGGACAAAAGCTAAAAATCTCCAGCAGTGGAGATTTTCTTAACGCTTTTGTCCGCCTAGTAGGGATCGAACCTACGACCGTTTGCTTAAGAGGCAACTGCTCTACCAGCTGAGCTATAGGCGGGGATAAGGAACCAAGCAAAAGCTTGCTTTTGCTTGGTCTAAATGATCCGCTAAAACGAATGCATAAGCGGATGTGAAAGTACTATACCGCAAAAATATCGAAAGACAAAAAATAGTTAGCTTGTGAGCTCACCAAACGCTTCATCTTCCAGGTCTTTTTCGGCATCTTCTTTTGTATTATGAATTCTTCCGTCAATATGGTTTGCAGGAGCATAGACTGTATAGAGCTTAAGCGGTGCTGTGCCATTGTTGATGAAGTTGTGCATAGTCCCTGGTGGCACCACGGCTACATCCCCGGCAAAAACTTCACGCTCCACACCATCAAGCACCGAGAGCGCCTGCCCTTCAACAAGGACTATCACTTGCTCTACATGATGGTGCACCTCTTCGCCAATATCGCCGCCCACAGGAATGCACATAAGCACAAGCTGAGACTTGGCTCCAGTATGAACAACTTTTCTAAAAAGAGTATTCTCTTGTGCAAGCTGTGTGATTGGTGCAATGTAACTCATATATATTCTTTATATTTGCACACTGTTCGTAAACATTCAACACTGTTTCCCCTCTTTACCGCATGGCTTCCGCATTTCTTGCATGCAACATATGTCACTGATTGAGATGGTTTTGTAATAACACTTGGTAAGACAGCGTCTCCTATATACGGCACAGATGTCGTGAGGCCTCGTTTTGAAGAGCGATATGAAAAAAGAACAAGGAGAAGCGTCAGGCACACCAAGAGGAACGACCACAGCGTAAGATAAAAAGAATCATCGTCCACAAGAAAATACTGTGATAAAAACTCTTTCATTGCTTTCTATTGTACTATAGAGCCGCTTTCTTTTTGAGCGCGTGCGCAATGAACGCCGTGAAAAGAGGATGCGGAGAGAATGGCTGGCTTTTAAACTCAGGATGAAACTGGCACGCCACAAAAAAGGGATGCACCTCTTTTGGAAGCTCAATAATCTCCATCAAAGTGCCGTCGGGAGAAGTACCAGTGAATTGCAAATCTTTTGAAGCGAGTGTTTCCACAAAGAGTGGGTTCACTTCGTAGCGATGACGATGACGTTCAGATATTTCACGCGTTTTGTACGCCCGCTCCGCAAGAGACCCCTGCTTGAGCACCGCTTTGTATGCACCAAGCCGCATACTATTTCCATATTCTTTTTTGGCAAGTTTTTCCTTTTGCTCTGGCAGTATGTCAATCACTGGGTACGTAGTCTGTGGGTCAACCTCTCTTGTATGTGCACCAATGAGCTTAAGTACATTTCGAGCATATTCTATAACGGCAAGCTGCATACCATAACAAATGCCAAAGAATGGAATCTTGTTTTCTCGCACGTAGCGAATAACGTTTATCTTCCCCTCCACTCCTTGTGAGCCAAATCCGCCAGGCACCAAAACGCCGTCATACTTTTTGAGCACACTGAGCTTTTTTTTGTCGTATACCTCAAATTCTTTTGCATTGAGCCAATGCAACACAGGCTTCACTTTTCGCCCATAGCTTGCGTACTTGAGCGACTCAATAACAGAAATGTACGAGTCTGAGAGCACGAAGTCGCCTGTATCAAAATACTTTCCTACAACTGCGATATGCACTTCTTTGGTATATTTTTTTGCTGTATCAAAAAAGGTTTTCCATGCACGAAGCGTGGACGCGTGTTTGTCTTGTAAGCCAAGCACCTCCTGCAAAATATTTCCCAAATTGTCTCGCTCAAAATTAGTAGGTACATCATAAATACTTTCTATATCAGGAGCAGAGATGATTCTGTCGGCACGCACATTGCAAAACAGTGCAAGCTTTTCCTTTCTCTTTTCATCAAGCGACGTGTTGCTTCGTGCCAAAATAACATCCGGCTGTATACCTGTCTCATTTAAATTTCGCACCGCGTGTTGCGTTGGCTTTGTTTTCATCTCGCCAACCTTTGACGGCACAGGAAGGTACGAAACCATGACAAATGCAACATCGTTTGGATTTTCGATTTTAAGCATTCGTGCCGCCTCTAAGAAAAGAATGTTTTCATAGTCGCCAACAGTGCCACCTATCTCAATGATCACCACATCGGCCTGTGCGCTTTTTTGTGCTTTTTTTATTCGCGCGATTACTTCAAGAGGGATATGCAGGCACACCTGGACGCACTTCCCTTTGTATTCAAAATTCCGTTCTTTCTCAATGACAGTCTGGTAAACACGGCCTGTTGTCATGTAGTTGGTACGCGAGAGTGTTGTGCCCAAAAAACGCTCATAGTTTCCCATGTCTTGGTCGCACTCATCGCCATCATCAAGGACAAACACCTCTCCATGCTCTGTCGGATTCATGGTGCCGGCATCGACATTTACATACGGATCAATCTTTATGGCAGTCACGTTGTGTCCACGCGCTTTAAGCAGTGTCCCAATGGAAGAAGCAGCTATTCCTTTTCCGACACCAGAAATTACCCCGCCGACGACAAAGATGTACTTGGGAGGTTGTGTTTTCGAAGATGCAGGTGTCTTTGTCTTTGATCGGGTCTTCATACTGTTTGATTTCTATATCTACCGTTTTAAATATTTCCGCACTGAAAGGTAGCTTGATACTGCTCCAAGCAAAACTCCTGTTATAAGAAGTATTGCACCTAAAAAGAATCCTCGGACCATATAAAACTCAAGTGTATCAAATTGCAGAAGTGCTTGCGCAACATAGCCCCGAATATATAGCGATATCGGCCAAAAAAGAATAAGGGCAATGAGGGCAGCCACAACACCATAAAGTATTCCCTCTATTACAAATGGCCCTCGCACATAGGCACGATTTGCTCCCACAAGGCGCATGACGCCAATTTCATCTCGAAATGTATAAATTGCAAGGCGAATAGTGTTGTACGTAATCATGATTGAGATGAGAATAAATATGCCCGCAATAATAAGCCCTGCTCGCTCGACGGTACCAATGAGATTGTTCAATTGATCAATGATTTGTTTATTGTCGGAATAGTCTACCTTATCGATAAATGCGTCTTTGTCACTTGTAAACTCATTTGTACTTAAGTACTGCACAATAGGCTCGTATTGGCCTGAATTTTGCGCCAAGATAGAAAGTGTCGCCCGAAATGGATTTTGTCCTATTTCTTCGAGCGCCTGGAGGGCGAGCGCATCATTTGCGTTTTTAATTTTATAATTTTCAAGTGCTTGGTCTCGAGAAATGTATTCTACTTTTTTTACTTCAGGAAGTTTTTCTAAAGATTCTTTCAATTTCAAAATGTCTTGCTCACCAGCATTTAACACAAAGTACGCAGTTACATCAACTCTATTCTGCATATGATACAGTACATGCTTGAGCATCGCCCGAGAGTACACAAGCCCTCCTACAATCATGAGCGTAATCACTATGACCACAATCGCAGAAATTGAAATAGTTCTATTTCGATAAAAACCAATGAATCCATTTCGCACTATTCTTCCTAATGTTGTAAACATATCGTTTGTATATTAAATAACGTACTTGCCCGCTGCGTCGTCACGGACGATCTTTCCTTTCTCCATGGCAATCACGCGCTTGTTGAGCGAGTCTATAACTCCTTTATTGTGCGTGGTCAAAATCACGGTTGTGCCAAGATCGTTAATTTTCTTTAAGATCTGAATTATTTCATATGTGTTCACTGGGTCGAGATTGCCCGTTGGCTCATCTGCAATCACCACGTCTGGGCGATTAATAATTGCTCGTGCGATAGCAACACGCTGTGTTTCGCCTCCTGAAAGCTCTCGCGGGAAACGCATCATCTTGTCCTCAAGGTCAACAAGATCAAGCACATGTGGCACATCCGCCTCTATTTCTTCATCTGTCTTTCCGGCTGCCTCCATGGCAAAAGCAATATTTTCGTATGCAGTCTTGTCTGGAAGAAGGCGAAAATCTTGAAACACTACTCCTACACGACGACGATATTCGGTGAGGTCTTTGTCTTTCAGCTTATGAATATTAAACGACTCGAAGTACACATCGCCAGTTGTTGGCGCTTCTTCGGCAAGTAAGAGCTTGAGCAATGTAGTTTTGCCAGCGCCTGAATGCCCAACAATAGAGACAAATTCTCCTTGGGTAATAGTGAGGTTGATATTCTCTAGTGCTTGAAAGTCTTTCCCATACACTTTTGAAACATTATCAACGTAAATCATTGCACTAGTATACTATCCTAACGCAATAGCTTCAATGAGCTCATCCAAATCACCTTCTTCAAGGATTTTGTCAACATTTGATGTTTCAAAGTCCACTCGATGATCTTTAACCATTTTATACGGATGAAGCACGTAGGAGCGAATCTGGCTTCCCCACTCTATCTCGGTTGTTTTTGAAATTTGCCTTCCTTCTTCCTCGGCTTTTCTTTTTTCCATTTCGAGTTTGTGAAGTTTGGACGCAAGAAGCTCCATCCCCTTTTGTCTATTTTGCGCTTGCTGGCGTTCGCTGGTAACGTGCACCGAGATACCTGTCGGTTTATGCACAATGCGCACCGCAGTCTCACGCTTGTTTACATTTTGCCCGCCTGCGCCACCTGACTTTGCAAAGTCTACCTCGATGTCCTCAGGTCGGATAACGATGTCGCCATGCGTCACTTTCGGCAATACTTCAACCATTGAAAAGGACGTATGCCGAAGGGACTTCGCATTAAATGGCGAGATGCGCACAAGGCGATGTACTCCAGACTCGTATTTCATGGTGCCATACACATTTTTTCCTACGACTTCAAGTGTGAGGTTGCGATACCCACCATGATCATTTTTATTTTCATGCAAAATAGCATACTCCCAACCTTTCCGTGCAAAATATTTCTGATACATGTGAAAAAGCATTCTTGAAAAATCTTCGGAGTCGTCGCCTCCTGCGCCAGAAAGAATACTTACTATGGCACCACCTTTATCTTCAAGGGTCAGTCCGTCACGTTTATCCTTGAGCTCTTTTAATTTTTTGATCTGCGCTTGAGCAAGCTCTTTGTCGTCCCAAAAATTCACCTGAGCCATTTCGGTTTCGATAGCGAGAATTTCCTGTTGAATTTCGTGGTGATTCATGATATAAAATCCTACAAAATTCTTTTTAAAATACAAAGGAGGATTATCTAGGGTCAACGAGTCTGAACCAAACTATAAAATCAAAATTTGATTCATTGTATTGCACGTTACCAACCATTTTTTGAAAATTATCCCGCGGTATCATGTAACTTACTATCTTCTTTTTTTCATTAGAACCTATAGCCAATCGATCGTTATAAACATCAGTACATGTAATAAGACCCTCGGCTTCTCCATAAACCCTCGGCGGACAAACACTGACAGTAAGATCGTAGTCACCTCCCACTGTTCCATTGAGCAGAACCTTACCTTCTATATAAGAATCATGAAAGATATGCCTGTAAGTCTTCACTTCATATTCCTGAGGTAACGATTCTGTAAATTGTTCTGGAAATTTCGTTTTGAGAAATTGTGCATTCTGTAGACATCTAGACTCTGATGTCCAAGAATCACGAAAAAGTGATTTATGTTGTATAACAAAAGAACATAAACTTTCATCTCCTGTTATGTTCACCATCTCCTGAAAACAGCTAGATCGATAATAGTACTTAGGAACATCCAAGAGCCATCCACTCGTTAGGTCAGATGGAATGCTTTCACATATCTGTATTAATTCTTTCTTTGTCGGACATATAGTTACAAAATCAAGGTTTGGATCTTGATCACACCACTTGGAGTTATGAACTTGCTGAACTTTTTTTTCTGCCATTTCTCTTTCAGTAAAGAGTGCCGAGTTTGAATTTCTCCAAGCAAGTGCCAGAAACGTAAGCAGAATCAGTAAAAAAAAGATTGCTATTTTTTTCATATATAAAAAGATTATAGCATTAACGAAAATATTACCTCAGAGCCAATGGCGAGGATCGAACTCGCGACCTTGTCGTTACGAATGACATGCTCTACCAACTGAGCTACATTGGCGATTTTTCTATGATACAGCAAAACAATCAATTCTGAAAAATCAACTTGTATGCTATATTCTTCTCATTGCCGGAGTGGCGGAATGGTAGACGCACTCGACTCAAAATCGAACGCAGTGATGTGTGAGGGTTCAAGTCCCTCCTCCGGCACATTATGGGAAATAGCCCCTTGTCTTAAGGGGTTATTTTTTACAAAAATGTATGGGACTTGAAAGCCGGAACACAGTTGCAATATGAAGCGAAGCGAATTGCAACAAGTGAGGTGGGGTCGCGAGAAATTTCTGGAAGAAATTTACTTGTGACCAAGTCCCTCCTCCGGCACCAGAAGTAAAAATAAACTTTTTTCTGCCTTAAAATTCAAAGTAGCCTTTCTCTTCACAAAACGGAATACCTGAAGCTATTGCGTTGCGATAAAACTCAGAAAGATTGTAGCTATAATTGCTTGTTTGAAACCAGTGCTGCGCAATAAAAACCCTTAGTTGACGTGTTATTTCTGAAGGATTATAAGACTCTAGGTTTGGTGTAATACACATGGGCTTAGCAGCGTATGCCTGATCCATTACCTTAAACTCTTTCATAAACTGATCTTGGGTGTCTGAAACTTTATATGAAATGTTGAAAAAATTAGGGAGGATACGTGCGACAACACGATATTCTTTCCCACTTTCCAAGTTTCTACTATCTCCTAAACCAAAAGGCTGCACAGGTTTTTGTTGACCAGCGAAACCATTACGTGGTTCGGTTACTATACTTACAACTGATACACTACGATCGTTAAACCCATCGTCACTATCACTAGGGAATGTTCTACTTGAGTACGTGTCACCGAACAAACGAACAGCGGCAGGCCTGAAGTCAAACGGATCAAGATAGTGGTTTCTATCTTGGTCAAAATCAGTAGCAAAAATTTTGTACAATAAGGAATGTACAGCGCTCCTTTCTACCTTTATGGTATATTCGAATTCGATCCCAATAGGCAAACCATCTATAAAACCGACGGGTCTATCTACAATATTTGAAACAGTAACACTCTTTCGTGTACTGTTTCCATGTGATGTAACCATAAACTCTAAATTACGAGCAAATATAGCAATAAGTATCATTATAGGTATAACAACAAGAGGGTATTTAAAAAGTTTTTTTTGCACACCCTCTTTTTCTTCATGCTCTTTTTTATACCAGAAAAAATGAGGCCTCAAGACTAGAAAGATTCCCAATAAACCAATCAGATAAATAAGAAGGTCGACTCCAAAAAAAGCACCTCCTCTAAAAGAAAAGCTGTCGGAACAAAAAATAATACAAATCTGAAGACGCCAAAGCCCAATAGCAAAAAAAGTAAAGAAGGTTATTAGTACAGTACTGGTAACTAGTTTGAGATTCATATCTTATTTGTTAAATCTTCCCTACCAAGTCCAGTCCTGGTTTGAGTGTGTCTTCTCCTGGTTCCCACGAAGCTGGGCAGACATTGCCACCATGCTCACGTACAAACTGCGCAGCTTTGATTTTTCTGATAAGCTCTCGCGCACTTCGGCCGATAGAGTTGTCATTGATCTCGATTCCTCGCAATACCATGTCAGGGTCGATGATAAACGTTCCACGAAGTGACATTACATCTTCTTCAATGTACGTGCCAAACATCTTGGCGAGTTTGTGATTTGTGTCTGCAAGCATTGGGTATTGCACTTTTTTAATAGCCTCTGAGTGGTCATGCCATGCTTTGTGCACATACACCGTGTCTGAACTCACTGAAAGAATTTCGACATTCAGCTTTTTGAATTCCTCATAGCTATGCGCCAACTCTTCAAGCTCCGTAGGGCAGACGAATGTGAAGTCGGCCGGATAAAAGAAAACTACCACCCACTTTCCTTTATAGTCTGAAAGTGAAATCTTTTTAATGTCTTCGTTATGAAATGCATCGCAACTAAAATTCTCAACAGGCTTTCCAATAGCGATTTTCATTTCGCAGTTTCCTCCTACGCACTCATTTTCTTTACATGACATATTATTTCTTGATTATTACTTCCTATAGTAGCATATGTGGAAGACGTGAAAAAACTTCCCAAAATCATTGTTGTGTGTGGCCCTACAGCAACCGGAAAGTCTGACCGAGCTGTTTCTTTGGCGTTAGAAAAGAATGGCGAAATAATCTCTGCCGACTCGCGGCAAGTATACAAAGGGCTCGATATTGGAAGCGGAAAAATCACTAAAAAAGAAATGAAAGGGGTGCCTCACCATATGCTCGATGTCGCTTCCCCATTGCGCACATACTCAGTTGCCCAATTTCAAAAAAAAGGAGAGGCTTGCATTCAAAAAATTATAGCGAAAGGTAAGACACCTATCATCTGCGGAGGAACAGGGTTTTATATTGACGCTCTTGTCTCAGGAGCCATGTTTCCAAAAGTAAAAGCTGACCCTATACTCCGTGCAAAACTTGAAAAGAAGACGGTTGACGAGCTTTTTTCACTCCTCAAAAAGAAAGATTCTCTGCGGGCAAAAACAATCGACGCGCACAATAAAGTCCGCCTGATTCGAGCGCTTGAAATAGTAGCGAGCCTTGGAAAGGTGCCCCTCGTCAAGAAAAAGAAAAAGTATGCCATCGAGTGGATATATTTAGATTTTGAAGATGCTGCTCTCAAAAGCCGCATCCACGTACGGCTTCTCAAACGCATGAGGCAAGGCATGGTGCAAGAAGCACAAAAACTCCACACGCAAGGGCTTTCATTTAAGAGAATGGAGCGCCTCGGGCTCGAGTACCGATATGTAGCACTACTTTTACAAAAGAAAATATCTAAAAAAGAATTTCTAGAGCAACTTGAAACTGCAATCTGGCACTACGCCAAACGGCAGAGGACGTGGTTTAAAAAATACATTCCCAAAATCTAATCGAGTTTCTTTTCAAAGTGCTGGTAATCTTTTCTATCCTGCCAATACCCTCCCCATGTCCACCCGAGGCCGTAAAATAATCCCACAAGAAAAGAGGTTTTGCCTATAGTTCCTGGCTTTGTAATATCATACACAGCACCCTCTGGCGACACATTGCCTGTTGAGCTAATGTAAGGATTTAATAAAGGATTAATATCGATCGCCTGGCCTAAAGCATGAAGAGACAGTTTTTGAGTTCCTGCGATTGTTCTATAATTGAAAGAAGAAGAAACATTTGCTGCCATAAGGCGATTATCATCCCACTCATATCGAGAATCACTCGACGGTATTGCTGCATGTATAGGAAATCGCTCCGTAACGATTGCCTCAAAAACTTTTATAATATCGTCTTCGAGTCGGTAATCAACAACAATCTGCCCAGCATGAAGAGCATCATCAAAAGAATAATAGCGCACTGAAACAAGACGCATACGCTCTAGTATTTCTTTGGGGGCGACCATTGCTGGGTTCTGCCGAAGAGCCTCTTCAAGATTCATGTTGCTATCTATAATAATCTTTTTTGAAGCATTGTTCACAGCATACAGTATACACAAAAAAGCGAGCCCTATTTGGGCTCGCGAGCGTAAACAACAAAAATAGAATTGTCGCCTTCAGTAATGGCGTGCATAAGTTCTTGCTGAGAAAGGAACCAGGGCTCTACGTTTCCTTGGATGTTCCGCCTGAAGGCAAGATACCCTGCGTCAGGTTTAGAAGGAGTAGCTGCAGGTGGTACTGATGCAGGTAAAGGAACAGGGGCCTTCTTCTTCCAGGAAAGGTTTTTGAGTGTCGCCCAAAGACCTGACGGTTGAGTCGAAATGGTGGGACTGACCCGAACTTCTTCTTGGGTAGTCTTTTGCCCAGTAGAACATACAGCCCTACTTCCCAAAAATACAATCATTGTGTCTGGAGGGAAAAGTGGTATCAACGCTCCATTTCGAACTAAAAAGTCATACAGGTAGACGCCGGGGAAGTGAGCACCTAAGTCATCAACGAAGCGCATAAGACCAGGCAAGTCAGTTGTCGAGAGATTGTCTCTGAGATACATAAGCGTCTTTAATACTATCTCGAGAGTGCCAGCATACAACCGGCCTTCTTCTTGGTAGATCTGAACAGCACTGAACATCCTGGCTCGTTGCAATGCCATGAGTCGGCCATCGGAAAGATGATAGTGACGGATGACTTCTTCACGGGTTGTCGTTGACTTTTGATCGTCCATGAATCACCTCTTTATTTTTGGATGGGAAAAATCAAAAAGAACAAACCTTATATAAACACAGTTATTTGTATTTGAAAAGGGATAACTCTGTTACTGCTTTAAACCAAAGAAAATAGTCGCATTACTTAGCAAGATACGCTTTTCTCATCTTTTCTTGAAATCGTTCTATTGCATACCGCAGCATTGTCCGTGGCATTCTTTGCACGTGTTTATCTAAGAAATTTATGAGTACTTTTTCTCCGCAACTCTTCCCCACTTCGCGTAACATCCAGCCAATAGCTTTATGCATCAAATCGTGAGGGTGATCAAGAAGCTTTCCCGCAACATAAAAAATCATTTTTTCATTCCCTTTTTTAATCTGATAGAAAGTTGCAAGAACAATTATGCGGTTTCCCCACAAACTTTTGCTTGCAATATATTTGTCGATAAAAGTTATTCTTTGTTTGTGATCCATACAGTCAGAAATATACTCTCCGACTATTATGTGTGCACTTGCATCCACAAGGTCCCAATTATTTATGTATTTTGTGTATTTTATATAAAAGTCAAATACTTTTTTCTTACCCTCTTTTGTTTTTGCGTCACGAAAAAGTTTGACGAGTATCAATAGTGCGCATAGGCGTACCTCATGAATAGGGTCTTTGAGTAACTTTTGGACTTCGGAAAGGGGCATATCGGTGGAAACATTTTTTACCACGCTGCGCACTTGAGGTACCGTGACCCCAATAAATATATCTCCTTCGCCGTATTCACCTTTTCCTGTTTTGAAAAACCAGGCATTTGTTTTTGCGCGATCGGGTGTGACAAGAGAAAGGATGGAGTGTTTGATTTGGGAAGAGGATTTCATTTTATATCAATCAAATTGCAATACATAAAAACCTTTCTCCTTAATTTCTGGCTGTTGATCAACCCATGCCTGTAAATCAATTTTTCTTACATAGTTAACTTTCTTTTCTATAAATCTCCCTGTAGCTTTTCTGTTTACACCCTCACCAGCCCACTCTTCAAGCCGAAGGATGTCTCCATCTTGAATCTCAAAATCAGCCAAGCGAAGTTCGTATTTCTTTTGTCCTGAAACAATTTGATCAAACCATTCTGGAAGAATTTTTTTGATTATGACCGCCATAGATATACTTTAGCACGTTCTAGATGTTACTGACGAAGGAATCTTTCCCTACGGGAACGGTACAGGTTTCGTATCGTACTCGCTTTGCTCCGTGCGATATACTCAACCTTTTCGATTCCCTCACGGAAGTGCGTTTAGCACTTCCTATCGCCATGCAAAATATCTTCGCTTCGCTCTGTATTTTGCGGGCGATGAAGGAATCGAACCCTCACCAAAGGTTTTGGAGACCTTCGTTCTACCACTAAACTAATCGCCCATATACAACTTTCACACTATACCAAAAATAACAAAACCCTGCGAATGGCAGGGTTTTGTATTACTTCTTTGCTTCTTTAAAAACCACGTGCTTTTTTAGCTTCTTACTGAACTTACTGAGTTCAATTTTCCGTGTTACAAGTTTCTTATTTTTGCTTGTCCAATACACCTCCTTCGTATCTTTGTTTACGAGTTTGATGAGTCGTGCTTGAGATTTTCCCATAGATCGGTTGTATTACAATAGGTCTAACTCTACTACATTTTGTCCGCCTGTGCAACTTTGTCTTTTGTTTTTGCTACCTGGAAATACGCGACGATAATAAGCCCCACACCAAGAAGAGACAGAATTATAGGAAGACCAATACCGTCAAAGTATCGCCCAACAAGAATCATCACAGCCCCAAGAAGTCCAATACCCATAAGCACACTCTGCATAAATACTCGCAAGCGCATACCAAGATACAAAAGTGCTGCCATTAGCACCGGAAACCAAATATCCCAAAGCGCAAACCCGTCACCATCTCTGCGATGAGCATCACTTAGCATAAGGCCAGAAACGACGACTATGAGACTCGCAACAAAGTTTATAAGAAATGCTGGAATAGGCCGAACGTATCTTGTGATGTGTACACCAATAAAAAGAAGTCCGAGGGCAAACACAAGCCATGTGTACCCGTCAAAGTATCCATCAAATACCGGGTTAGTACCAACGATAAAACTCACAAGGGAGAGACATGCAAAAAATCCATACCATGCTCCCGCAAGCACAAACACACTTCTTCGGGTGAACGCCACTGGAATGTATGCAAGTGCGCCAAATGTAAACATAATAAGAGACTGCGCAGCTCCACTTATTGTACTGTTTGTTTCTCTAAACAAAACAATGAATATAAGCGGTAAAAGAAAAATACCAATAAGGTGAAAGATGGTCCCTGTGTATGCTTTATTACCGAGTTTTGAGAGGAAGTATCCTGAGGTGTGTGCAATTAGAAAACCAAAAACAGTGAGTGCGATACGTGTTATTGGACCAAAATATGGCCATAAGTCAGACAATAATTTACCCAAACCAAAGGCAAGTAAAATACCTCCGAGGATTGCAATGAGAATCATCCCCGTGTGATCTTGTTTTTGTATCTGTGGTGCTGTTTGCATACTCTATTATCGTACCCAACCAATAAAAGTAACACCGTCTCCGTATTGATTGCTCGCAGGAAGAACAAGGTTCATGTCTGTGGCATATCGGCCATTCTTCAGGTAATAGTCTTGGCGATAGTTATTCCCAAAACCATAAAAATCAGAATTGTTTCTTCCGTACACAAACTCAAAACCATCCCGAGACACACGAGTGTCGTCGAGATTAAGACGAAGCACTTCCTCGACTGTCAATTCTCGGCTTTCGTTTTTTGCAGGATCATGTTCAAAAACATTCATGCCCATAGAAAAAAGTTTCGTAAGGCGCTTCTCTGTCGCACCAACGTCACAATGATCTTTTTGAATTACTTTTCCTTGCATATCTAGACTCATGACATTGTTTTGTTTGTCATACTCATAGTCAAGACACTCACTGAAAATGTTTGGGCTATTTTGTACAGTGACTTTTCCATTCACTACCACAAGCGCTCCTTGTAGCTCATATCGTGATGAAGGGTTGGTAGTATAAACAAAGTTAATCTTTGGTAAAGAGTTTGTTGCCGGGAAAAGAACAAGGATAATAACGACGATGATAAAAGCAACCGGAAGCCCTAATCCTAATATAAGAGGCAATTTTTCACGCATATTCATACCCCTTCATTATACCCTTTTATTCAAGATTATTATATGATATTCTCCACAAGTACCAATCTGCGTCGATGGTGGAGTGGTCTATCACAACAGACTGTAAATCTGTCGCCTTCGGGCTTCGTTGGTTCGAATCCAACTCGACGCACTATGTTTAAAAAGCTGGATTTTTGTCCAGCTTTTTAAACATCTATATTTATGATGAAACACCGACCAGATTAGAAACACTTGACTAATATAATGCAGTGTGCTATCATGTTATCAGTCGAGCAAGGACAACCTCTCGATAGACTGAATCTCATCTTCATGGAGGACTCAGAATGAGTTGACCTTTCGGCAGGCTCCGTTGGCCAATAAAATAAGGACGGTGGGTCATCATACCTTGGCACATAATCGGAAATTCCGAAAACCACCAAGATTCCCAAAGGGCAAGCGCACCCTAAAATGACACTAAGCCAGGGCACGTTCCCTGGCTTTTTCATGTCTAAACTATACTTTATCTTTATTCTTTATACTGATAAGAAAGTCGATTGTACTCATCTGTTGCATACAAACACAGCCCTTCTTCATGCCACAGCACAAACCAAGCGATACCTACATCAAGTGCCGCCCTACTACATACGGTGCAGAACGGCTTTCCAGACTTTATAATATTCCCCTTTTCATCAACCCTAGTGAAGTAAAGTGTGGAGCCGGTGATAGCTTGCGAGTTTGTTTTCAAAGCATCCATAATGGCACGCCATTCTGCATGCATGCAACAAGTTTTATCATATCTTTGTTTACCAGGAACAAGCTCCGTCTGACACATGCGATGCTCAATACTATCAAGCGGAGGCGCATTGTATCCCTCACTAATTATTTTGCCGTCTTTCACTATAACAGTGCCACATTTTGCACGTAGACACAACGCTTTTCCCGCACGTTTTGCGGCTTGAAACATCCACTCTATCGCTTCTTTTTCTTGATCGTCTTTCAAAAAAATCATCGAGAATTTTACTAGATTACTTCCCCCACTTACTTCCCACTTTCACACGATTTAGTTCTTTTTCGATCATCGCTTCAAAACGAGCAAAGTCAACATCTGACTCATGCACCTTTTCTTCTAAAACTTTTTTTGCACGCGTGACGGCTTCTTCTGCACGCTTCACATCAATATCTTCCGCTCGCTCAGATCTGTCGGCTAAGATTGTCACTTGGCTCTGTGGCCGGACGTCGATCACACCGGAGAATATAGCAAAATACATATCTTCGCCCTCTCTCTTAAGCATAAGCTCGCCACTACTGATACTGCTCACTAAAGGTACATGTTCAGGCAACACGGTAATCACACCGGAAGTCGTTGGTACCGAGACCGACACTACATCTCCTTCAAAAAGAATTTTTTCTGGAGTAATGAGTTTGATGTGAATGCTTTTATTCATGACTTACTGTGTATGTATCTCGTCGATACTTCCTTTCAGGTAGAAATTAAGTTCTGGTACGTCATCGTGCTTGCCGTCAAGAATTTCTTGAAACCCACGAATCGTCTCAGCAAGCGGCACATATTTTCCAGATCGGCCAGTGAATTGCTCGGCAACGAAAAACGGCTGAGAAAGAAACCG
>JALHNF010000011.1 GCA_022843645.1 Minisyncoccota bacterium
ACTTCAAGCACTGGCCGCGGAGGAAACCAAGCGCAGAGAAATCCTTCTTGGTGAAGGCGAAGCAGAACGTAAGCGTCTGGTTATGAATGCCGACGGCGCTCTCGAGCGGAAACTCGAAGCGTGGGTCAAGGTCCAGGAGAAATTTGCCGAGGCGCTTGCCACGTCGCAGCAACCTCTTGTTCCAGGAATTGTGATGGGTGGCGGAAATAGCCAGCAAGCAACCAGTGTGCAGGACATCATGGATATGTTTGCTGTCAATACTGCCCGTGCTCTCTCGATCGATTTAAACGTGGATCGAGGCACCTCTCGGCAGGGTGCTGATAGCAAGAAATAGATGTCCCAAGGTTCGACGTAAGGAAAGGAGAACGTAGATCCTTGAGTGCCTGCCATAAGTTTGGCACACACTTGAATGCTACGATGGTAACCCCGGTTTTATAGCCGGGGTTTTGTTATACTTACTTTTATGACACTCGCTGAGTACAAAAAAATATCGCTCCCTGAAGCGCCTGGGGTGTACTTTTTTCGTGATAGAGCAAACGCTATTTTATATATTGGAAAGGCAACATCGCTCAAAGATAGAGTACGAAGCTACTTCGCACCTGATCTCAATAAAACTCGTGGCTTGAAAGTGGTGAGCATGGTGGTAAATGCTCACGCGGTGACATGGCAAGAAACAGGCTCTGTCCTTGAAGCGCTCTTATTAGAGACAGAGCTCATCAAAAAATATAAACCCGTCTTTAATACCAAAGAAAAGGACAATAAGAGCTACAACTGCATTGTGATCACAAAAGAAAGTTTCCCGCGGGTGCTTGTACTCCGCACACGTAATGTCCTTGAGGACATGAAAAAAGACATAGCCTACACATTCGGCCCGTTTTCCTCTGGGCAAGCACTGCGAGATAGTTTGAAGATTATACGTAAAATATTTCCCTTTCGGGACACCTGTGTGCCATATGCTGGCAAGCCATGCTTCAATGCGCAAATTGGACTTTGTCCCGGGGTATGTACCGGCACGTGCAATGAAAAAGAATACAAAAAAATAATTCGCAATCTCGTATCCTTTTTCAAAGGAAATAGAGAGGAAGTGCTAAAACGTCTCACAAAAGAAATGAATAGCGAGGCGAAGGCACTTCATTTTGAGCGGGCGGGTGAGATAAAAAAGACTATATTTGTCCTGACGCATATTCGCGATAGTGCACTTATCAAATATACAGAGGTTGTAGACAATGATATGAAAAGTATCCGCATTGAAGGGTATGATGTGGCGCATATTTCAGGCACGGCACGCGCTGGTGTGATGGTGGTAGTCGAAAATGGTGATCCAAACAAAGGGGAGTACAGAAAGTTCAAACTCCCTGAAAAGATAAATGACGACTACAAAGCGCTTCAAGAGGTCCTTGAAAGAAGGTTTGCACACACAGAGTGGCGATTGCCAGACCTTATTGTAATAGACGGAGGGGTGGGACAAATGAATATTGCAAAAGGGGTGTTAAGTGAGTACAAACTCAGTATTCCTCTTGTATCGGTGGTAAAAAATGCGCAACATAAACCAGATCATTTTCTTGGTGAGGTAAAAATAATCGATACGTACAAAAAGCATATTCTATTGACAAACTCAGAAGCTCATCGTTTTGCTATGTCCTATCATACGCAGTTGAGAAATAAGAATCTTTTGAGTATAAAAGACAACAAACGTAAAGCAAGAATGAAATAAAAAGAGTACACGTCAACGTTGTGCACAGGTTATCCACTGCTATAATGCATCCACTATTACTAAATTAATACGTGTATGCGCGAGGTCACACAAATAAAAAAAAGAAACGGTACGACGGTTCCTTTTGAAACGACAAAAATTGAGCGGGCCATGAAGAAGGCGTTTGCTTCTCAGGCTGTTTCAATTGCAGATGATAAGCTGCATCAGCTTGCCGAGGTGGTAGCGGCTCATGTCAATACGAAATTCCAAGACAGTATTCCTACAGTTGAAAACATTCAAGATATCGTCGAGACGGTCCTCATGCAGGCAGGGTACTTTACTGTTGCGAAGGCATACATTATCTATCGGTATGAGCATACAAAAGAGCGACAAGAAGAAGTACAAGAGCTCATTGAAGACAATGCACTTCATGTGACCAAAAAAAGCGGAAAGAAAGAAAAATTCTCTATTGACAAAGTTCGCACATGTCTCCTTCATTACGCAAAAGGGTACGAACAAGATGTGAACGTTGAAAAGATTGTAAACCAAGTAACACTTGAGGTGTACGATGGCATTCCAACAAATGATGTATATCGTCTTATTATCATGGTGACACGTTCGCTCATTGAGCTTGACCCAGCGTATTCTAAAGTTGCTGCACGACTCTTGCTTGCAAACGTGTACAAGCGAGTATTCGGCAATGATGTGAATCTCGAAGATACACGAGATGCTCTCAAAAAAGCATTCCCCGCGTACATTACAGACATGGTGGAGAAAGGAAAGTTTGATCCTCGTATGAAGGAGTTTGACCTGCAGCAACTCGCAGAGTATCTTGAGCCATCACGTGACCACTACTTTGAATACATGGGTCTTGAGATTCTTCACTCGCGGTACTTGCTTGAAGATGTAGACACAAAGCGTCCATACGAAACACCGCAGATGTTTTGGATGCGTATCGCTATGGGGACCGCCCTCAATGAAGCGCCTGAGAAACGAATGGAAGCAGTGAAAGAGTTTTATTATGTGCTTTCTGAATTTTTGTATACACCAGGAGGGCGTACGCTCTATCAGTCGGGTGTCATAAAAGCACAGCTATCAAACTGTTTCTTGAACGTGGTGCCGGATGACCTTCATGGAATTTTCAAAACCTATGCCGACAATGCGCAATTACTCAAATGGTCGGGTGGTGTAGGTACTGCGTGGAGCAAGGTTCGTGCGACAGGCTCGCAGGTGAAGTCTGTGGAAGTCGAAAGTCAAGGGGTTGTGCCGTATCTTAAAATCGCAAATGACATCAATGTTGCGATTAGGCGTGGTGGCAAACGGCGAAGTGCTGCCTGTGTGTACCTCGAGACATGGCACTACGATATTGAAGACTTTCTTGAACTTCGCAAAAACACGGGAGACGAAAGACGAAGAACGCATGACATCAATACTGCAAACTGGATCCCTGACTTATTCATGAAGCGAGTGCGAGAAGATGCACAGTGGACACTCTTTAGCCCCGACGAAACACCAGAGCTTCCTGATCTCTACGGCAAGAAATTTGACGACATGTACATGAAGTACGAGAAAATGGCTGACGAAGGAAAAATTCGTGTATGGAAACGTGTACCCGCAAAAGACATTTGGAAGAAGATGCTTGCCATGCTGTTCGAAACAGGTCATCCGTGGATCACATGGAAAGATCCTTCAAATATTAGAAGTCCGCAAGATCATGTTGGTGTGATTCACAACTCGAACCTTTGTACAGAAATTACGCTTAACACCTCAGCAAATGAAACAGCGGTATGTAATATCGGTTCAGTGAACTTTGCTAAATTTGTTGTGGACAAGAAACTCGACCATGCGTTACTTCAACGAGTGGTGCGTGCTGCGGTACGAATGACCGACAACACCATTGACATCAACTACTATCCAACAGAAGATGCGCGACGTTCGAATATGCGCCACCGACCTATTGGTATTGGTATTCGTGGATACCATGATGCGCTCTATGCACTCGACATTCGTTTCGACACTAATGAAGCGGTTGAGTTTGCAGATGAGTCTATGGAAGCCATGGCATACTACACCATTCTCGCATCATCAGAACTTGCAAAAGAGAAAGGTGCATATGAAAGTTTCAAGGGTTCAAAATGGGATCGAGGTCTCTTGCCGCAAGACACCGTTGACCTTCTCGAACAAGAGCGAGGTTTGAAAATAGATGTACCACGCGGTGGAAAGATGGACTGGACTGTGGTGCGTGAACATATCAAACAGTACGGTATGCGAAATTCAAATACTATGGCGATCGCTCCAACTGCGAGTACTGCAAACCTTGTTGGGTGTATACCATGTATTGAGCCAATCTATAAAAATATCTATGTGAAGTCTAATAAAGAGGGTGACTTCATTGTGGTCAACAAATATCTCGTGCAAGACTTGAAAGCTGCGAACCTTTGGAACGAGGATATGCTTGGAAAGCTCAAGTTTAACGACGGCAGTGTGCAGAGTATCAAAGAAATTCCGGAAGATCTTAAGAAAAAATATACAGAAGTATTTGAAATTGACCAGAAGTGGCTCATGCTTGGTGCTGCACGACGTTCAAAATGGATGGACCAAAGCCAATCGATCAACGTGTTCTTTAAGGGGACATCTGGAAAAGACCTCTCTGAAGTATATATGCTTGCGTGGGAACTTGGTCTTAAGACAACATATTACCTTCGTACACTTGGTGCGTCTCAGGTAGAAAAGTCGACAGTTTCAACCTCAGAGTTTGGCGCAACACATACGCGTGGCTCTATGACCAAGACAGTAGATTCGACGGTATCAAGTGCAACCAAAACAGAATCTCCGGTGAAAGAAATCCCAAGCCCTCTGTCTGCTATTTCTGTTGAAACAGCAAAAGCAGGAGCGGTGTCAAAGCCGGTCTATAACCTTCACCGAGCAGACAATAATGAAGAATGCGAATCGTGCTCGGCCTAATATCTAAATATCATTTTTACCTATGCCTATCAATTACAATGCAAAACCAGTAGATATTAATCAGCGAAAAGTTATTAACGGCGTCGATGCCGATACAATGCAGCTGTATCCAATGAAGCATACGTTTGCATGGGAGACGTATCTTGTTGGGAATGCCAATCACTGGCTTCCAACAGAGATCTCAATGCAAAAAGATATAGAGCAGTGGAAATCATCTTCTGTTCTTAGTGATGATGAAAGGCGGGCATTTGAAACTATTTTAGGTTTCTTTACAACCGCAGACTCTATTGCGGCTAACAATCTTGTTCTTGCCGTCTACAAGCACATCACATCACCTGAATGTCGCATGTACCTTCTTCGGCAGGCATACGAAGAGGCAATTCATACACACGCGTATCAGTACATTGTAGAGTCTCTCGGTATGGACCAGTCAAAGATTTTCAACATGTATCGAGAAGTAAAAGCGATATATGACAAAGACGAACTCGTGCTTTCTTTGAATGAAGGAATATTTGATCCAAACTTTAAAACAGGTACGTTTGAAAACGATCAAAAGTTCTTAGAGAATATCTGCGTTTTCTCACTTGTGATGGAAGGCATATTCTTCTATTCTTCTTTTGCGGTGATGTTTAGCTTCCAGAGAATGAACAAAATGCCCGGCTCAGCGGAGCAGATTCAATACATCATGCGTGATGAGTCTCAGCATCTCAACTTCGGAGTCAACATGATAAACGCCATTAAAGAAGAGCAGCCAGAGCTTTGGACAAAAGAATTTCAGGATAGAATCGTTGCTCTTGTAAAGAAGGGAGTTGAGCTTGAATATACGTATGCTACGACAGTATTTCCAAAAGGTATTTTTGGTATCAATGCACAAGGATTTCGACAGTATGTAGAGCATATCGCAGACCGTCGTCTTGAAAGTGTTGGACTTCCAAAACAGTACAACAAAGATAATCCGTTTCCGTGGATGTCAGAAGCGATCGATCTCTCAAAAGAGAAGAACTTCTTTGAAACACGGGTTACGGAATATAAGGTTGGTGGCCAGCTTGATTGGTAGGTGGGCGTATATGCACAGGCAGTCCGCCTGACAACGAACGCTGCATTTTTCTTGAGGTGGTAGCGAGAAAGAAAAATGAGCCGAGAGGTATTCTGATACACCCCAGTCTCAGTAACTCGAATATAATCATGCTACAATTTCGAACATGAGAATTGCTTTACTTTCCCACACACGAGAACAATCGAAAGCAATATCTGCTATTTGGAATACATTTGCAAGTATCTCCCATGTGGCCCTGTCTCGATACTTTGTTGAAGACAAAATAGTGCAGAATGAGCAAGGAGCGCGTCTGTCTTTGCAAGACATCATTGAGGCTTCAGATACTTTTTTATTTCACCCTGATTTTCCGTACCATATTCGTCATAATCTTGAAGCGTACTTTTCTGTGCATGGGTACAAGCACCTCTTTGGGACGATGTCACAGTATGTACTGCCATATGATTTTCTTGAAATACAAAAGAAGGAAGTAATAAATAGTGACGAAGACATTGAGCATACAATAGCAAGATTATGGGGCTCTCTATTGCATCCTGTTGCTATACAGAAGAAAAACAAACCGTATGAAGTAGCACGTACCATTCATGACTTTCGTCGACACGCACTCCCGCCGCTTGTACAAGGAGAAAAACTCGAATGTTTTTTTGAACCAAAAGGGAGGAAGCTTGTCTGTGGTTTTGGTAGAAACATTCGTGGTAAAGCAATCTACAGGACACCTCTTTTTGAAATATACGATGCAAAAAACGTGCGTTTATCATCGCTCTCTTTTCCCGAAAAAGAGTCTATCCTACAGAAACTCGAACCCTTTTTTGCTGTGCATGGCAGTCTCTGGGGACTTACGATTGAGCTTATACACACCTCAAAAGGTATGCACATTTCTTCTCTTGTACCTATAGACACTACTCATATACATAATGTCCCTATCCCATTTAACTCAGTCGGTATTTCTGGGCAGGATATCCTGACCTCTTGTATGGCATGGCGCCAGTAAACTTACTTTCAAGGCTCCTGAAAACAGATCTCTATTTAAAGAATAAGCTCGGCGGATTGATTTCGACGATGATATGCGGAAAAAGCCCTTGAAGCTTTTTATGAAGATCTGAGTCCGTAATGAATCGTTCTTCCGATATTCTCAGGAGTACTCGGATGTCTGTGTGTACTTTGTATATGGTTGGTTTTGCTGCAGGGAAGAGTTCGCAGAGTTGGTCGGCCTCACTTTTTGAAAATGATTTTTCTTTTCGTAACAAAATAAATGTCGTATATGGCGTATGTTGCAGCTCTTTTCGCTCTTTTAATTCTTGTTTTATGTAGTCTGTAATGTTTTCTTTCTTGCAAAGCGCAAAGACTGGCTCATCAGGAAGACGTGTCTGTACAAAAAGAGCATTACTACAGTGTTCAAGTAAAGGTTCGAGCACTTGAATGAATCGCCTGTGTACGTCTATGTCTGGAACTGAAAACCATGCGTCACACGAAATAATTGCCGCTGTGTGGAGCTTCTGGTCTATGTAGGGTAGTGCGCTCTCGGTACCGATCAGTATTCCCCCGGACTCTTTCCATGTGACGAGTGTCTTTTTAAAGTTTTTTTCAGACATATCTCTGTCGAGGGTGTATACATTTTTATTCGGCAAGAGCTCCCGCACTTCTTCTCCTACGAGGTGAGTGGTAATACCGTAGCCTTTTATTTTCCAGCTCCCACATGTTGTACATATAAGCTCTTGTTCTTCAGAAATATATTTTTTGGTGTTGCAATAGAGGCAGCGTATGTGCCTGTTTTCTCCCAGTCTTTCCTGTACAGATACAGATTTTCCACAGCTCTCACATACAACCAATGTGCCACAGTCAGTACACTGAAGCGATGTATGCACTCCTTTTCGTGCAACATATAAAAACGCAAGTTGCGGGCCCCTCACTTTCTTTAAAGATTCAAGTACTTCTTTTGTGAGCGCGGTGAAGGGCGCATCTTTTTGAAAAGTACATAAGCTAATAGGAATCTGATGCGAGAAACGAGAGTGAATAGAAAATTCACGTGCAACTTTCTTTTCTTCTAAGTCTTTGTAGGACTCAATACGAAGAATGGTGTCTGCAAAGATTACTCGCCCACTTGTGTGCTTCCAGATGTGTTTGAACGTTGCAATATAGTCAAGACGTGGGGTGTCGAACGTGTAATAGCTTGGGTGAGACTCTTCGTCCACTATTGTAAGCTCCGTCGATGCTGGTGTGATGAGTCCAAAGTGAGGTGTTGAGCATACTACAACTGAGTCTATGTCGTTCAGAATTGTTTGTGTTGCTTGAAGGAGCTTTTTTTTGGAGAGTTCGCCGTGAAGAACGTATACTTTATGAGTAATCCCTTTTCCTATTATTGAGGCTAGTTTTTCTACTCGTTCTACGGTGGGCGCAATAATATGAATTGACTTCTTTTTTGCCAAGATATCGCGCACCATACTTTTGTATTCAGGGATGCGTTCTTCTGATGAGCTTTCAAGATATGAAATAGTGTAGCGACTCTCTCCTGTATAGCGGTTTTGAAGAACCTTTTGTATAGATGCTACGTCTCCTTGTATATGCTCTGGCAAAAGCGCATCAAAGAGCAGTGTATACGGCACGCACTCTTTTTCGGCGCTTTCTATGTACGATCTGAGTATGGGATGGTCTATGTGTCCGAGTACGTCGCGAGTCCCTACTTTTTTGAGCTGAAAAGTTTGTGCTCGTATATCGCTTTTGTGTTCAGTGACTAAGTCGGTCGATATCACCACGCCACACATTTTCTCTTTCCTTAGGTATACCTCGACGATTGCCCCAGGACTGATCTCGTCTTTTGCATAAAAAGAAAGCGGGGAAGGCAGTTTTCTGTGGGTAAGCAAAGAGACATGGAGAAGATACATTCTCCACATTGTACTTATTTTTCAAGCTCACGCAAAATTCCATAAAGATGTATAATGCAGTGAAACATGTCAATTTTTAAGAAGAAATTAGGAATCGACTTAGGAACCGCCAATACGCTTGTCTTTGTGCCCGGAAAAGGTGTGGTTTTGAATGAGCCATCTGTTGTTGCTATTTCTGAAGAGGGGAAACAAGTGCTTGCGGTCGGACTTGAAGCAAAAGAAATGATTGGTAAAACCCCTGACTCGATTGTTGCGTATCGCCCCATGAAGGATGGCGTGATTGCTGACTACAAAGTCACAGAAGCAATGCTTCGATACTTCATCAATAAAGCACTCGGCAAGTGGGTGATTGCAAAGCCTGAAGTCATGGTCTCTGTGCCGGCAGGTATTACTTCAACCGAGCGTCGTGCGGTGGTTGAAGCAGCGATCAAAGCAGGTGCAAAAAACGCATACGTCGTCAAAGAGCCTATTCTGGCAGCTATTGGCGCAGGTATTCCCATTCACGAGCCAAAGGGAAGAATGATTGTTGATATTGGTGGTGGTACAACAGATGTTGCGGTAATTTCGCTTGGCGGCATCGTCGCTTCAACATCAGTCAAATGCGCAGGTAACAAAATAGATCAGGGAATAGTGGATCATGTAAAGAAGACATACAACCTTGCGATCGGCGACAAGACTGCGGAAGATATAAAAATTCAAATCGGTTCCGCGCTCCCTCTCAATGAAGAGCTCACCATGTCTATAAAAGGTCGTGACTATGTCACCGGTCTTCCACGAAGCGTCACTATTACCACAAATGAAATGGTAAAGGCTGTCGAGCGAGAGCTGCGCCAGATCATCAAGGCAATCAAAGACGTCTTTCAAGAAACTCCTCCTGAGCTTGCCTCCGACATCATCGATAACGGTATTATTATGTCTGGTGGTTCCTCGCTTCTGCGTAATCTCCCACTTCTTATTGAACGAAAAACGGGGGTAAAAGCAACGCTTGCTGAAGATGCGCTCTATTGTGTGGCAAAAGGCACTGGTATTGCACTTGATCATTTAGATCTATACAAGAAAAGTATTATCGCCAAACGGTAGACTATGGACGAGTACAAAGCACATATTGAATCAATTTTTACAAACGGATTCCAGACAGTCATTTTTTCTGGTGATGTACCTCTATTACTCGACCACGTTGTCAGTACTCTGCAAAACCTTGTACAAGTAGATCCAAAGAATCATGCCGATATTAAAATTTTTCAAGACGAAACACTTCCTATCGATACAGTGCGAGATCTTAAAGAGTGGGTCTATGCTATGCCACAATACATTCCGTCAAAGACGCTTGTGATTGCTGTACAGACAATCTCTTTTGTATCTCAGAATGCGCTTTTGAAAACTCTCGAAGAACCAAGTGGGCACACTCGCATTGTGCTTCTTGTGCCACACACATCGATTTTGTTGCCTACAGTCCTCTCACGTTCACAGGTGTACTCATTTTCAAAACCTTTTATTCAAAATGGGTACATGGAGTTTTTGCAAGCACCCGCGTATGAGAGGCTACAGCTTCCTCTGGCGCAAAACTTGCTCAAAACAGGGGAGCAAAAAGCTTCAAAAGAAGAAGTCATGGGCTTTTTTGAAGGGCTTGTGCAGGCGACGATTAGAGCAGGCTACTCCAAAGAAGAAAGAAAGAAAGCGCTCGCTACGCTCGCGCTTGTTACCACCTACCTCTCCGATCAAAGCCCATCCATAAAAATGCTTGTAGAATATACGTCTTTGCAGCTCCCGGTCTTGAAATAAGGGCACAAGCGCTTGACAGTATGCCATACGCTATGTTATAATAAAAAAAGATACAGCTCTTTGTCTTTCACTCCGTTTGCCATAGCTTTAAGTATTCAAATAAAATACATAGGTGAGGGGACCCCTCACCTCACACCTCCCTCAAAACAAAGTACTCACATGCACTTGTTTTGAGTCCTCGGAACCAACCCCAAGGGGAACCCTTGGAGTCAAAGCCCACCTTGACCATAGTTTGAATATTTGAAGCTATGGCAAACTCGACTTTCGAGAGCCCACTGGCATCTTAAAAAGAGGTGTGCGATGAGTACGATCGTGAGCCAAAAAATGTCCCGCGGACAGGCAAACGAGCTCTGTAATAGGCTCGAAGCCGCTGGCCTGGGCGCCGAATTGGCCCAGAAAGTAATTGACTCAAAAGGGAATTCTCTTGCTGTGGAAGTGGTACGGTGTATCGAAAACTCTGGCGGTCAGTCAATGGAATCTTTCCATGGCTTCGAGGCGAAATCAAGAGTCTCCGCCACCGCTTTTGTGACGGCGAGTTACTTCGTCACCAAGCCTGGACTGTGGGTGCACAGCGACTTCACGTCGCGGATCACCGCAGCCTACCCCGAGGCACTTGTCCCGCGCGGGCTCGATGGGGTGGAGAGCTTTGATCTCAGCACGGCGAGTTATGATCGTGAGATCCTGACTCGGCCCGAAATGGGCGGCGAAGAAAACGTACGCAAGCACGCTTTCACGCCCGATCAAGTTGCAGACTTAATCAATCTTCAGCCAGAAGGCGCCGAAGGAAAGCTCCTCACCAACGGCTACGCCAACCTCTTCTACGTTGTTGGCAAGGATGGAGTGCTCTTCGTGGTCCGCGTCCACTGGAGCGCCGGCGGTCGCCGGTGGGGCGTGGATGCGTGGGGGCTCGACGGGCGTGGCCACTGGGGTGCGGGTTATCGGGTCTTTCGCAACACTCAGACTTTTGAAGTCTAAGACCTGAGTAAGTTTTTTGGTTCTTTTTGTTCCCCGGCGCGTTGCGCCGGGGTTTTGTTTTGTAAAAATTTACCCACACTGCCTTTTCTCACTTGCAAAACACGTGTATAGTGGATAGATATATGGCATATTCGTTTTCAGATTTTAATACACAAGGTAAAGAGTCAGTCGAGTGGCTCAAGCGCGAGTACACAGGCATATCAACAGGTCGTGCGACGCCTGCGATACTTGACCTTGTGACAATCGAAAATTATGGCTCTCGAGTTGCGGTGCCTCATGTTGCCTCTGTCACTATCGAAGACCCTCGCACACTGCGTGTGGCTCCATGGGACAAGTCTCAAATCAAAACAATTGAAGCTGGTTTGCGCGAGGCAGACCTTGGCCTCTCGGTATCCGTTGATGACGCAGGCTTGCGGATATTTTTCCCACAGCTCACCACCGAGCGCCGAGCGCAGCTCGTCAAAGTCCTTAAGGATAAAATGGAAGATGCGCGTGTAAAAGTCCGCCTCAATCGACAGGAAGTACAAAAAGATATTGAGTCACAAAAGAAAGAGGGCGCATTGCCAGAAGACGATGCCAAGCGCGCACTCGACGAGCTCCAAAAAAGAGTTGATGAGCTCAATGCAGAATTAGAAGAGGTTTTCCAAAAGAAAGAGGCTGAAGTAATGAATTAATTTTTTTGTATGCTCATTTCAACACTTATTTTTTTCGCTATCCTTCTTTTTCTTGTTTTGGTGCATGAGTTTGGGCATTTTATTGTGGCAAAGCTCGCTGGCATCAGGGTTGATGAATTTGCGTTCGGCTTTCCACCAAAACTCTTTGGCAAAAAGTTCGGTGAGACAGAGTATCGCTTCAACCTGCTTCCAATAGGTGGATATGTGAAAATCTATGGCGAAGATCCTTCCGAAATAGCTGACGCAAAAGATAGAAGCAGAAGCTTTGCGCATAAGCCACGGTACATACAAGCACTCGTGCTTATCGCGGGTATTGTGATGAATCTTTTCTTTGCATGGGTGCTGTTTTCGTCTGCGTATCTCATGGGTGCCGAGACTTCTATTCGAGCTGTACCACAAGGGGTAGAGGTCAAAAATGAACGAACAGCCGTGCTAAACGTTGCGCCAAATTCTCCTGCATCTGATGCAGCAATTGCTTCGGGTGACTCCATTCTTTCTTTAGCAACGTATACAGCTTTTATAGAGCCAAAAGGAGGGGAAGAGCTAAGTGCTTTTGTATCTCAAAATCAGAACGAGCAAATGACAATTGGTGTGCAGAAAAAAGGAAGTGGAGAGGTGGTGTATCTTCCTATTACGCCAAGAGAATATGAAGGAAGAGATGTCAAAATCATTGGGCTTACTGTTGATAGGGTAGGAGTACTTGAACTTCCATTTCACTTGGCACTTTGGCAGGGACTTAAAACAACATGGCTCTATACATCGCTCACCACACAAGCATTCGTAAATCTCGTCACAGGTCTTTTCCAGGGTGAAAGTAGTGTCAAAGAACTCACGGGTCCGATTGGTATTGTTGGCATTGTAGACCAAGTGCGGATCTTTGGTATTGCGGCACTCTTTACGTTTGCAGCGATTATCTCGATCAATCTAGCCGTGCTTAACCTGATTCCATTTCCAGCACTTGATGGCGGGCGACTCCTTTTTGTCGCAATAGAAAGCGTTATTCGTCGGCCACTTCCTCTTGTGTTTCAAGCATGGGCAAATACGATCGGCTTCGGACTTCTCCTTCTTCTCATGGTCTTGGTAACCTGGCAGGATATTGTGAGATTGCTCTAGTTTAGAGTTTTGAGTAAAGAGATTTGAATATAGCGATCTGGAACTCTGCGAATGATTTTCCATGGATAAGGACAGCACTTTCTGATTTGTAGTCCAAAAATAAAACATGCTCCAAGCCAATGATTTGAGCGATATTGTGCTCAAAAGAATCAACATCCTTTGAGAGGAGCCTTGAGTGTCGATTAAGTTTCGGAGTGCGTCTTTGTTTTGTTGTTACGTTCGTAATTACATATTTTGTGATATCGCCGCCTTCAAATGCTCGGTCCATGTAGATTGGTGGGTAGTATTCACGGGCATGTTTTTCTTTGGTCATACTTTCGATGCGGAACAGCAATCCATTTTTAGGGATTGATCGCACGAGTATTTCGTAACCTTTTTTGATGCTTTCTTTCCCTTGAAATATCTCTGCATGTACGTTTTTATTGTGTTGATTGTATATATAGGCTAATGATTTTAGATAGGTGGTCATAGTCTCTATGCCTTGGGAGACAGATTCAGAAATGTTTTTTGGATCAGCTGCACTATAGAGCTCGGACTTTTTAGAGTATATCTTTACAACGTATTCTTGTTTGAGCATCTTTTCCATCTCGGAGTAAAGTCTTGGTCTGTGGATTTTGAGACCTCTTGATATATCGATCATTCGTGACTGAGGGTGTCTAATGAGAAACGAATATATACGATTTTGAATATCTGAAAAAGGTTGTACGGCAGACATGTTTCTATTCTGTACTACTTTCGGTACAAATACAAGATATAAAGCATTTAAGGACTTAGAAAACAAAAGTCTTTTTAAGGCAAAGCTCATTTTGTATTCAAGATTGTACAAGTAAGACTTTTTTTGAGACAACACAACAGCTCTCTTTTAAAGTGGATGTGTTCCCTAACAATTGTGTTATGGAAAAAATGGAGAATCATATGAAAAATAATCCCAAACGTGTTGTGATATGCCGTCATCCTCATAGTGAGGGAAACGCTATTTCTGATGTGGGTCAACTGCCAGACATATCGCTTGGGAAAGCAACTCACATGTTTGGTTTGAGTCCAAAAGGTGAAGAAGAGCTTATGCGTGCTCCCATAAATGTAAGGTCAGCATTTCCTGAGCTTTTCGATGCCTATTTTGTGTCAGAGTATCTGCGGACCCAGATACTTCACAACGCACTCTTTCCTTCTGTGAAACCGTATATTCACGAGCAGCTAAATGAGATGGACCGAGGGGTGCATTGGTTTATGAGCGAAGAGGACATTCGCGCGGAACTTCCATTTGAAATACAAATGCTTCATGTGAAGGGGAAGCACCATCACAAGTATCTTGGAGGTGAAGGTGTTACGCAATTGCGTGGAAGAGTCCGACAGTTTTTGATGTGGCTTTCTTGTTATCACAACAACGAAAAGGTTTTCGTAAGTGGGCATGGCTCATGGATGAAAGCTATGTGGTGCATTGTCACTGGTAAGCCGTATCCAGAGTGGGATTTCAAGAACTGTGAAGCGGTAGTGTATGAAAAAGATGCACAAGGGGAGTTGGTATTCAAGGATCGAGTGCTACTTGCCTAAAAATAGAGCATCAAAAAAACTTGAGATTCGAGGACAAACACTCTCCTCGAATCTTTCTATTGCATGTGCACAAAACGATAATTACACGTATAATCCGTAGTATATATGTTGCAATCACACCTTTTTACAAAAACACGCAAAGAGGCTCCGGCAGATGAGGTTTCAAAGAACGCGCAGCTTCTTATTCGTGCGGGTTACGTGTACAAGGAAATGGCTGGTGCGTATGTGTACCTTCCTTTAGGACTCAAGGTTTTTAATAATATCGTATCTGTAATACGTGAGGAGATGAATGCTATTGGCGGGCAAGAGCTTACAATGACTGCGCTTCAGGACAAAGAAGTATGGAACAAGACAGGGCGCTTTAGTGATGACGTTGTTGATGTGTGGTTTAAGACCAAACTCAAAAATGAAACAGAGGTAGGGCTTGGGTTTACGCATGAAGAACCAATCACTAACATGATGCGAAACTATATACATTCATATCGAGATCTGCCCGTGTCTGTATATCAATTTCAAACTAAATTTAGGAATGAAACTCGCGCGAAATCCGGTATTATGCGCGGAAGAGAGTTTGTGATGAAAGATTTATACTCTTTTTCTCGTACAGAAGAAGAGCATAATATTTTGTATGAAAAAATAAAGCAGGCGTATGTCACGGTCTTTAATCGTCTTGGTATTGGTGACAAAACCTATATCACATTTGCTTCAGGGGGCTCGTTTTCTAAATATTCTCATGAGTTTCAAACTATTTCTGACGCCGGGGAAGATTTGATATATGTTGACGAAGAGAAAAAGATCGCAGTTAATGAAGAAGTGTTGCAAGACGATGTACTCAAAGATCTAGGTTTAGTGCGAGACAACTTGAAGCAGGTCAAATCGATTGAAGTGGGGAACATATTTTCACTTGGCACAAAATTTTCTCAAGCATTTGACCTAGAATATGTTGATGAGCAAGGGCAGAAACAGAAAGTAATTATGGGCTCGTATGGTATTGGGCCAGGCCGAGTAATGGGTACGATTGTTGAGCTTTTGTCTGATGAAAAAGGAATTGTGTGGCCAGAAGCAGTTGCGCCATTCAAAGTCCACCTTCTTTCATTTAAACAAAATGAAAAAGCAAAAGAAATGTATGACGCATTGAC
>JALHNF010000012.1 GCA_022843645.1 Minisyncoccota bacterium
TCACACGTACAAAAATATGCTGCGTAAGCGGCTTTTTTGTTGTGTGACCCTAAGCAAGCAAACTGCTTTGCTTGCGTCGGAGAGTCGAAAAGCTTTTCCATGTTTTGAGGATCTCTGATACGATAAAACAGGAAAAGGTGTACTGCGACTGTAAGTCGAGACGATCCGTAGGGTCACCAATACAAAAGACCGCATCGAAATGCGGTCTTTTGTATTGGTGACGGCCGGAGCGCGACCGGCGCGAGGCGGGGTCGCGGAAATTTTTAGCAAAAAATTATCCGTGACCACAAAGTACAAAAAGTAATATTTTCGACAAAGTCGTCTATGCCCATAAATTGAAAAACTTGACAGACCTTATATGAGTAGTAGATTACAGGTGACTTCCTTCGGTACAGTACCGATGCAGTGAAGTCTTATAGACCTCGTCACAGTACGAGGCACAAACGAGGAGTTGCATTATGAACGTTGAGACCCAAAACCCATTATTGAGTCGTGCCCCGCTTCCCATTTCAAACTGGGGAGAATGGCTTACTCGATGGGAGGGAGTGATAAGCTTGCAAGAAATGCTTGGGTTACTCCATTTCGGTTTTGAAGTAGAAATGTACAGTCGAGAACGCAATTACACGTGGAAAGATCGAATCTTGTTTTACCTCTCAATCGCAGATGGTTGGACTGATGACTGGCACATGTACACCGAGGAAGATCGAGAAAAAAGAGGGCGAGACCAAGAATGTGCGTACAGTGTGAGGCCTACTAACAACGATAATCGAGTCAGAAAAACAATTCCTCAGTTACGGCGAGAAGTCGCAACGAAAGCCGCTTCCCTTGTTTTCAAACAACTAATTCAAATTACCGTTGAGGTAAGCGGGAGATGTCGCCCTGAACCAAATCCTGAATGGGAATCTATATTTACTGACGACTTCTTCCCTTTCCTCCGTCATTTCTTCAGAATAACTGAGAGGACTGAATTCTCAAATCCTGAGGTAATGAACTTGACGACTGGCTCTGCCATTAATTCTCATGTTCAAAGATTCATGATTCAATTCCTCACAAATCTTGCTCAAGCTATGTGGGGATGGCAAGAGCCATCTTATTACTCCACAGACGAAAGAAGGGAGAGGGCTGAAGCATTGCGAGCTCGCATTGAAGATGCAAAACCATGGATGGTTGAGGTTTTGTGCCGATGTAGAGAGAGTGCCATGCTCGAGAAATGGCTTTTGAATCTTGATGGGAAGTGTCTCGAAGTGCTCGCAAGTGTCGCTCTCGAGAAAGACCTCCTGCGAGATGGACGAGCCGAAACAGTCGAAGCAGCCTGCTATGATGGATCTCCGCTTGCCTGGCTTTTGATTCGACATCGCGTCCTCTCCGAGGAGACTAAGAGACGGCAAGGGATTACTGAAACCAATCAGAGAGAACAAGAAGCGAGAGGACGACGAGCAGCAGAAGCAAGAGCGAAGGCAGAGATAGTGGCGGCGCAAGAAAAACTGGCTGCGCTACAGAAAGACAGACCAGTTTCCAGTTAAGAACTCCGATACCGCCAGACAAGGATGTCTGGCGGTATTTAATATTTATATATATTATACCCCCGCGACAACCTCAATTTTCGCACCAATTGCGCTCAGCCGCTCTGCAATATCTGCATAGCCACGTTTGAGTGAGTACACATTACGAAGCATCGATGTCCCCTGCGCACCAAGCATAGCAATCAAAATAATTGCCGTAGGTCGAAGTGCAGGTGGCGAGACTATTTGATTCCCTTTCAAAACCTTCGGGCCATTCACGAGCACTCGATGAGGGTCAAGGAGCTTGATATCCGCGCCAAGGCGATTGAGCTCCGTGAAGTAAATAGCTCTATTTTCCCATGTCCAGTCGTGAACAAGCGTCTGCCCTTCTGCCATACACGCGATTGGTACAAAAAATGGCAAATTGTCATTGTTGATACCAGGAAACGGCTGCGTGTGTATTTTGTCGTGTGGCGCAGTGAGCTTTGACGGGAAAATGGTGATATCGGTAAGTACCGTCTTTTTATTTTTTGCAAAATACTCTTTCGAAAGAGTGAACTTTTGCCCCATGTGTTTCAACTTTTCCAACTCAAGAGAAAGAAACTCTATCGGAGAGCGTTTGATAGTAAGTTTTGACTTTGTAACAATAGCGGCGGAAATGAAAAACATGCTTTCAATCGGGTCTTCGCTATTGTAATGCTCAACATTCATATGAATGTGTTTTTTGCCATGGACCTTAAGTGTCGTTGTGCCAATGCCTTCAATTTTGACTCCGAACTTTTCAAGCAAAAAGCAGACATCTTGGACTTGATAGTTTGGTGGAGCAAATTTGATAGTCGTTACCCCATCTGTCTTTGCTGCCGCAAGAATGGCTGTAATGGCCCCAGTATCAGACGATTCATACAACACTATGGTGTTTGGCCGTAATGTTGTACGACGAATGACATACTGCGACTCTTCTGTTTTTATAGTGACACCAAGTGAGTCGAGTGCAAACTTATGTGATGCGATGGTTCGCTCACCCATTTTACATCCGCCAGAATGAGGAAAGGTAAACTTTGGTGAGTAGTGAATGAGTGCGCCAACAAATGTGAACGAACGAATTTTCTCAGCCACCGCATGATTCATTGTTTCTATAGAGAATACTTTTGGAGGAACAATCTCAAGCGATGTATCATTGTGTACCCATCGTATCTTGACCCCCAAGCTCTCAAGGAGTTCTTTGTAGCGCTCGACTTCCTCTATGTGTGGAATGTCTCGAAGTACTGTGGTACCCGTATTCAAAAGTGCCGCGACCATCATATTTACAGCGCCATTTTTTGAAGTATTAGTAGTGATGCTTCCTTTGAGTTTATGCCCACCTTCAATTTTAAAATCAACCGTATTAGAAAGCGTGATTACGTGTCTGCCAAAGACTTTACTTATTTTATCCACCATTTCAAGTGTCAAATTTTGACCTCCTTTTTCTATGCGAGCAACGGCAGACTGTGAGGTGCCGAGCGCTTGCGCAAACTCTTCTTGGGTCATGCTTTTTTCTTCGCGGATTTTCTGTATAAGACCTCCAATGTGTGTCTGGCTACGACTACTCATATATCACATATGATATATGAGTAGTTTTTCACGTCAAGTCTTTTTAGCGTGTTTTCCACTCTTCTGCTTGTCGAACAAGGAGGTCGGCTGCAAATTCTGGATAGCGAAGTAGCTCCTCGACTGCTTTTTCCATACGAATTCCCTGAGAACCCTTCACCAAGACAACGTCGTTCTTTTCAACAATTGTTTCAGCGAATTTTCCCGCAAGGCGAGAGTTTTCAAACTGGAATATCTTGTCTTCAGACATGCCCGCATTGAGCGCTCCTTCCGCAATAAAACGAGCGCGCAGACCAACGGTAATAAGTGTGTGGCACGCCTGTGCTGCCGCCATTCCAATATCTTTGTGTGCTTTTTCTGTGTGTTTGCCAAGCTCTAGCATGTCACCAAGAATTGCAATCTTTTTACCTTGCACATCGATAGATTGGATCATATCAAGTGCATGCTTTACAGCTTTTGGTGCTGCGTTATATGTGTCATCAATGATGATAGAATCTTTGACTCCATCTAAAATTTTCATTCTCCCTGGCTCTGGAGAATACTCGGTAAGCGCGTTATCGAGAAGGGCGAGATCAATATCAAGAAGCGATGCGACAGCACACGCTGCAGCGCCAGAAACCGCATATGTCCGCCCGAGGTAGCCAGCTCTTTGCACACGGACTACTTTTCCATGCACATGAAGCTCGTATTGCATTCCAGAAATCTTTTTTTCAAGACCTTCACCTTGATACAAAAAAGTATCATTTTTAACTTGCACCACATTACCCTCCTGCATGCCAAAAGAAACATGTGTTCGAGAAATATTTTGCGCGATCTCCTTGCAATCTGGATCGTCTCCACAGAAAACAAAAACGCCGTCTTTCTTGAGAGCTTGTGGTAAAAACGCTTTTTCGCGTACCACCAAAGAGCGATCGTTCTTGAAGTTTTCTATATGAACCGGAGTCTCGCCAAATTGCGTAAGTACAGCAATGTCAGGCTTTAACCATTGAGTGATTTTTTCTATATCTCCTGGTGCATCTGCTCCAACTTCAAGAATGAGCCATTTGGGGTATTCTTCTTTCACAATAAGCCGGATTGATCCTCGCGCCAAAACACCTAGCCACCCCAGCACATTTCCCCATTGATTATCTTCGCCTATAATAGTAAGCGGTACGCCTATTTCGCTATTAAAGCTTTTGTAACTCCTTCGCGCACTATACGTAGTCGAGACAGCGGCGAAAATAGCATCTTTTGTAGAAGTTTTTCCAATATTTCCTGTCACCGCAATAATCTTTGGAGTGTAGACTCGTAGTGTTGCCCGAGCAAGAGCTTGCAGTAAATATACAAGAATGGTTTTGAAATAAGACTTCATATACATGAGCTAGTATAGCGTATTCTTGTTTAATTTCCTCCTCGATCGGGAGGAACTGAAAAATACGATAACAAACTATATGCTATATCAAAAAAGGGTTCTGTGAGTGTTTGTGATGCGTAGAGAGCGCCTTTTGGATGAACTTGGTATAGAAGCACGATGAATTTTGGATCATAAGCGGGATAGTAGCCAAAAAATGAGTGTAAATACACATCCTCCCTATACCCACCCCCTTGCTTTGGAATTTCTGCCGTTCCTGTTTTCGCCGCGACAGAATATTCTTTCATAGACTTTGAGCCTTGCGCCAACTCTGTATCAACAACATTGATAAGCATTCGAGTAATGACATCACTTGACTCCGTTTTTAAGGTTTGTATAGGCTCGTCTCGTATTATTTTTTTTCGCGTACCATTTTTATAGACAACTTCCTCTGCCACATACGGTGTCACAAGATACCCGCCATTTGCAAGTGTGGCAAGTGCACGTATAGTGGCAATAGGCGTGAGGGCGATCCCCTGTCCAAAAGACGCGGTGGCGTAATTGACCTCCTCTTTTGATTGTAAGCTCCTCACAAGGTTATTAACTTCGTTTGGAAGGTCGATCCCTGTTTTTTTGGATAAACCGTATACATCTCTGAAATAGCGAGAAAATTCTTTTTGCCCCATCTGCTGCATAACAAAAGTCACGCCTGTATTCAGTGATTTATTGAGAACTTCTTGCATAGATACAACACCACGAACTTTTTTATCAAAGTTACTTATTTTGTAACCATTTAGCATAATCATTCCCTTGTCGTTGTATCTTGTTTCGGGATTAATAGTCCCACTATCAATACCAGCTGCGACCGTAAGTGTTTTAATGATTGACCCCATTTCAAAGACTGATTCAACATTTGGATTAACATACATATTCGGACTATACTCTGAGTACGTATTTGGGTTGAATGAAGGTAGAGAGTCCATAGCAAGAATTTTACCTGTTTTTGGATCCATAATAATTCCTCCCACAAGCTCTGGGTTCCACGTATTTTTGATTTCAGTTAGACTCTTATGTAGCACAGCAAGTACGTTAGGTTCGATACTAAGAATAACATCTGCTTCTTCTTTCTTTACTCGATTTGTAAGCGCATCATCCAAGTCAGCGAACACATCCGCAAACGCATTTATAGGCGCATCATTCATTCGCTCAAGCGTCTCATCATACATTCGCTCAAGACCATACTGGCCACGCAACACCGATCCATCGCTTCCCACAAAACCAACAACATGGCTTCCGGTAACTCCAAAAGGATACACGCGGCGAAAGTTTTTATTAAAAAATAATCCTGATATTTTTTTACTCTGTAAAACTTCTACAGAACTTTTTGAAACGTTTTTTACAATTTCTTCGTACGGATCGTCTTTTTTGTCTACTTTCTGTCGCACGCGAGCTTCATCAAAAGCAACTTCCGCATGAGAGAGGTCTGACAAAAGGCTCTCGATATCCTTGATTCGGTTTGGCTGTATGGCAATCGTGTAATACTCCTCAAGTGAAGCAAACGGAACCCTGTCGCCTGACTTTGATGTCAGAAAAATTGTTCCTCGGTTAAATATTGGTGTACTAATAGGAACATACTGCCCTTCCGTTTGTGCTCTATATTCATTTCCATTTACAATTTGAATAAAAAATAATCTCAGGATAAGAAGGGCAACGATACTACCCCCGACGAAACCCAAAAAACCAACTCGTGTCACAGATCCGTGTATTTTTGCAGATGACATAGATTACCTACACGTACTTATAGGTGCTATTGAGCGAGTCCGATCGCTTCTACTGTACGCGGGTCAATATATCCTGCTATGTGTGCGCGCTGTGAACTATACGTCACAAGCTCTTTTGTTTTACGAGAGAGAATCTCTTCTTCGTGGGCAATGTACGAGGCTATTTTTTGAGACTCTTGATTGAGAGATTTACGGCTGACTATGTCAGATGTAATCATGCCAACAATCCCAAAGTAAGAAACAATAGAAAAGGCAAACATACTCCACACATATCGATGTAGTGGTGTTTTATTTTGTTTTACTGTTTGTTTTTTCATGTTATTTCTTAATGTAAACTCGTAATTTTGCGCTTCGTGATCGTGGATTTTCTTTTTGCTCTTGTGCGCTTGGAGAAACTGGCTTTTTTGTTTTTACTTCCCACATATCCTTTTTATCTTTAAAGAAGTTTTTGACAATTCTGTCTTCAACACTATGAAACGTGATGAATCCAACTCGTGTGCCACTCTTACTAACTTCTTCCAGAGAAGAGAGGAGGTCGTTGAGTGCCCCCACTTCATCATTGACAGCCATACGTATTGCCTGGAACGTCTTTGTCGCGGGATGAATTTTCTTTCGTCGGTACGCAACCGGTACCGCGTGATACACAATTTCAGCAAGCTCTCTTGTGGTCTTGATTGGCTTTATTTCTCTAGCCTCAACAATATGCCGCGCAATACGTCCTGCGTATGATTCGTCGCTGAAAGCCCGCAGAATGTCTTCTAGTGTCTCTTGCGACCACTCATTGACAACCGTATACGCTGTAACAAGTGCGTCTTCCCGAGACGAGAGCGTCATGCGAAGCGGCTCATCCTGCTGAAATGTAAACCCCCTCCCTGAAACATCAAGCTCCTGCGAGCTGAGGCCAAGATCGGCGAGCAACATATCGAGAGTTGCAACACCTTTCCCTTTAAGGACCGATAAGATGAAACGGAAGTTTGTCTCACAAAGAATCACCTTCGGAAGATTGTGTCCTAGCTCTTTTCGCAAAAATTCTTCTCCCTCGAGAAGTGCCTGATGGTCCAGATCAAAGCCGATCAATGTCCCTTGTGTACCTATTTTCTTTGCAATTTCCACACTGTGCCCCGCACGATTAAACGTACAATCAAGTACAGTGTTACCCGGTTGTGGGTCAAGCAAATCTATTGTTTCCTGTAAAAGAACTGGTATGTGTCCCTGCATACCTTACAAAAGCCCCACTTCTCCAAGCTTTTCAGCAAGACTATCAGCCTCTTTTGAAACAGCTTTTACATACGTACTCCATCGTGTCTCATCCCAAATTTCAACACGATTTTGAACACCTGTTAGCACCACTTTTTCTTTTAACTGTGCAAAGTCTTTTAAAAAGTCAGGTACTAATATTCTTCCCGCGCTATCAATTTCTACTTCTTCTGCACCTCCGAGTAGAAATCGATTAAAACTTCGAGTGCTTGCATTACCGAAACCTAAGTTTCCAAGTTTTGATGCAATACTCTGCCACTCTTTAACACTGTACACAAAAATACAATTATCAAGACCGTTTGTGAGTACTACTTTTTTTCCAAGTTCTTTTCTAAACTTCGCTGGAAGCGAAATTCTTTTTTTTGGATCTAAAGTGTGTACGTGCTGGCCAATTAACATTGTATTTTCGGGTGGAAATGAAACATGCCACTTCATCCCACTTAATGACATTATATACCACTTCATGAAACATTACTACCACCACGTTCCACAGTTATCCACAAAAAAGAACCCCGTTCAAAGCTTTGAACGGGGGTTAAAATCACTGACTGAACAACAAAACTGTCTCACGGAAATGTAAGTCGTACGCTCCCAACAACGCAGATCTTACTGAGCCCATTGACGGACGTAGTGATACGGAAATTAAATACCACCTGGTTTCTTTTGCCAGGGATGAGCTCTCGAACCTCAAGCTCAAATTCATGAGGTACCCCGTGGTACACCCAACGCCTGAAATCCGTCTCTCCTAAAACCTTACCGACAACCCCGGGTACAAAAAGTTCATTTCCGCAGGCCCTCGATACTTCAGCAATTAAGTGAGCACCGTGTACCACAGTTCCGCCTGGAATACCATGCCTCTTAGCAAACTCGGGATCAGTATGAATAGGATTGTTATCTCCTGAAACTTGGCAGAAAAGACGGGTCTGTTCGAGAGTGAAACTTACGCTCCAAACGAACCGCTGTAAAAGTTCAAGTTGATGAAACGAAAGTGCCTCTTCGACGGCTTCACACATTGTCGCTCTCCGTGAGCGTTCAGGAAGAATTGCATTATACCACAAGCCGTGCTATATGGCTAGAGCTGATCTTTCGGCCTCATGAGGGGAAATAGCTGCGCCTCACGAATAGGAACATCGAGCAAAAAGCTGAAAAGTCGCTCCGAGACACCAAACCCAAATGTAGGTGGCATGCCATACTCAAGCGCTTCCACATATTCCCAGTCTGCCATTTGGGCTTCCTCGTCTCCCGCATCACGCATTGCTTGCTGCTCTTCAAAGCGTCCACGCTGGTCGATAGGGTCATTGAGCTCACTAAAGCCTTTACCCATTTCACTTCCGGCAAGAATAACCTGAAAACGCTCCACGATCTTTGGGTTACGAGGAGATCTCTTTGCAAGCGGCTCAAGGTACACCGGTACACCGATCAAAAAGCCAGGACCCCCAAGAGACTTTCGTATCACTTTCCACAAGAGGTCTACTCCACGAGCACGATTGAGCTCACGAGGATCAAAAACCACGTGCGCCTCTTGTAGTTTCCCTGCGAGAAGCTCATTTGAAAGATTTTCATCAAGGGGATCCACGCCGAATCGCTCTTTAATGAGTCCGCAAAAATCATACATCTGCCAGTCGGCTTCAAAATCAACATCAAACCCACGGATATGAAATGTTGTCGTACCAAATACCTCTTTCGCGATTTTTCGATACAACTCTTTTGTCATCTCCATACCAACATGATAGTCAGCGTATGCCATGTAGTACTCGAGCTGCGTGTAGTCTTGCGCATGCTCGTTTGACATTCCTTCATTACGGAAAATTCTTCCTATTTCAAATGTTCTTGGAAACCCTGCAACCATGAGCCTTTTTTGCCATAATTCTCCAGCCGAAATACGCAAAAACACTTCGATATCAAGCGCATTATGATGGGTAGCAAACGGGCGAGCATCCGCACCGCCTGTGGTATTTTCAAGAACAGGAGTTTCTACTTCAATAAATCCTTTTTCAAGTAAGTACTGACGAATCACATTCCAAAACTTTGATCTTTTAACAAAACGATCATGAAGATCGTGGTCCATTAAAATATCGAGGTATCTCTTTCTGAAGCGCTCATCTTGGTCTACCAGTCCATGCCACTTATCAGGAAGTGCGAGGAGTGATTTGGAGGCAAGCGTAAAGTTGGTTGCCTGCATGCTTTGCTCTCCACGTTGTGTCACAAAAAACGTTCCTTTAAAAGAAACAAAATCTCCAATGTCTATCACATCTGTAAACTCAGTGAGTTTTTCTTCGCCTATAGCGTCTTTCTTGAGAACCACCTGAAATGAAGCCGTGCCATCGTATAAAACAACAAAAAGAATGGCTCCCTGACCACGAATTGCCATGATTCTCCCTGCAATACTCTTTTCTTCTTGGTTTTTTTCTAATACTTCAAATGAAGATTTCACCTCAGCGCACGTTATGTCTCTTGCAACAGTGCTTGGATATGGGTTTTGAGCGCGCGACTCTAGTTTCTTTATTTTTTCGATACGAATCGCTCGAATTTCATCTTGTGATGCCATGCTATACACTGTAACAAAAAAAGTGGTCTTTCACCACTTTGTTTTTACATCTTACAGAGGAAGCAAACAAGGACAAAAGAGCCCTACTCTATTGAAGCTATCTTGTATTCAACAATCCCTTTGGGTGTTGTGATCGAAACTGTATCACCCTCTTTTTTCCCCATAAGCGCCTGACCTATTGGCGAGTGAAATGAAATCTTACCCGAAGCAGTGTCTGCTTCTTCGCCGCCAACAATCGTAAACGTTCGTTTTGTTTTGTCTGACTTTTTATGGAGCTCAACTGTCGAACCAACAGATACTGCATCAGTTGAGTGCTTGGTAACGATTTTTGCGGTTTTTAAGATATGTTCGAGTTTTGAGATTCTGTCTTCAAGTTTTGCTTGATCTTCTCGAGCCTGCGCGTATTCAGCATTCTCAGAGAGATCGCCGAGTGACTTGGCGTACACAAGCGAATCAGTGATCTGCTTTCTGCCTTTTGTCTTTAAAGTTTCAAGCTCCTCTTCTAGCTCTTTAAATTTCTCTTTTGTGAGTATTTCTACCATGGCAAGCCAGTATACCTTAAATATATCGTTTTGCCAATAATTGCTTATATAACAAGGATTCTGTGTGTCGTTGATTCTACAAACCGCCTTTTTACAAAGGTGTCACCCCCTCCTCAATGCCCGATTGAAATTGATTGCCTAGATCCTCTTCTGACTCAAATACCTCCGCTCTTTCCATACCCGCATATTGAGGCCTATGTTCAGCAATCCATTTCAAGATGTCTCGTGTTGTTTTGCCTGCTCCGTACGATGTATCAACTGGCCCATTTTCGAGTACCACAACAAACGCATACTGTGGATCTTTGTACGGGAAATATCCCGTCATCCATGAGTGCACTCTTCCCTTGCGAACACCTATTTCAGCTGTTCCAGATTTTGCCGCAACTGGAAACCCTGCCTGTTGAAGAACAGGTGACGAGCCAGACAGCACGGTTTGTCTCATCCCCTCCCGTATTACCTGAAGATCTGCAGTTGAGACTTGATATCCCGTCTCTTCTTTACCTACGCGCGGAACCACTGTTTGAACAAGGTGTGGCACCACGAGCCTTCCACCATTTGCAATACTCGCAACAGAACGAGCAAGTTGTATTGGTGTCACTTGAAAACCGTACTGCCCTATTGAGGTGTGATAGGTATTACCAAGGCGCCACTCTTCGTTGAATGTTTTTATCTTCCACTCAGGAGTCGGAATGAGGCCTTTTGTTTCTCCTGGCAAGTCGATACCCGTTGTATCAGCAAACCCAAATGTCTTTAGGTATTGATCTATTTTAGCAATTCCTAAACCTTTTTGATCAGCATATCCGCCTCCAACAGCATAAAAGTACACGTCCGATGATACTGCGATTGCTTCACGCATGTCTGTATACCCGTGGACTTTCCAGTCTCTAAAAATAGTGTCTGGTCCGCCATATGGATTTTTTATTGTGATGAGTCCTTTACTTTCTATTTCTTTGTATGGACTAATGATTCCTTCTTGGAGAGCAGCGAGAGCAACAAACGGTTTTATAGTTGAGCCAGGGGAGTATAGGCCGGATGTTGCTCGATTTAAAAAAGGTTTTGCATCATCTTTTTGTGCTTCAGCAAGCTTTTGTGTTCCGTCTTCTTCATTAAGGGCATATATAGGAAATGAAGGGGCGCTTACGAGAGCCAAAACCTCTCCGGTATATACATCAATAATTACTGCCGCTCCACCCTTGAACCCACCTTCACGTAATGCATTTCGCAACACTTTATAACTCGCATCTTGAAGCTCGCCATCGATAGTAAGTGTCAGATTCACACCGTCACGAGGTTCTTCTGTAATATATGTGTCTGTTGCTTCGCCAAGAGCATTCACTTGAATAATTTTTTGTCCATTGACCCCAGAGAGCACGTCATTATATTTCTTTTCAAGGCCGTCGAGCCCAACGTATTCTGTTTGCCAATAGTTCCCCGATCTATCTTTTTTAGGATAGCTCACAAAACCAAGGACGGGCGCCATACCGTCAAATGATGCGTACGTGCGCTTTGCGATTTCAGTGTCAGTGGTCGTGCCAACATTACGAACAAGCGCGATGCCGTTCCTGTCGTACAAAACTCCACGTAATCCAAAAAGTGGCGAAGCTACGAGTCTGTTGTCTTCTGATTTTGCTGCAAATACTTCTCCCTGCATGACTTGCAAAGAAAAAGCTTTCGCAAGCGCAAGAGAAATAAACAAAAAAACAACAACACCGACCAAGACAATAGCTCTTGAAGATACTGGTATTTCCATGCGGTCTTCAAAGGTATCTTGCCTTACTTGCAGTCCATTACGAGCATCAAGAAATATCTCATCTGGGGATATTTCTTGTGAAAACTTTTTTTTCTTAAAAAGACGAAACATACTCTTATATTCGGGTATACAAAGTAAGGAACCTGTACAACAAGAAAGAAAAGGCAACAATAGCAAGTGCCCTTGGAAAACCATGCCCAAACCAAATATCAAATATTAGTGCGAGAAAGGCAAGGATAATGAAGAGGAGTTTCATAATGGCAAAGAAAGAGCTACTCGATCTATCATCTGAGGGTGCACGGGAATCTGAACGATTATTTCTTTGAAACGCTCGCCTTCGTTATTATTTATCTTTTTCACAGTACCTATAACAAATCGTGGATCCTGGTCATACAAGACCACGTCCCCAAGCGAAACGATCATCTCATGTGGTACCTCGCTCGCGTACAAACCAGAATCAACGCCCTGTAACGCAATGACTGCCCCCGATGTACTCATGCGCCCTTTCACAGTCTCACCTCCCCATAATGCATTCACAAGCGAAGTTCTAGTATCTACAGTACCGACCACACCAAGCAAAATTGCACCCGGGCCACTAACAAGCATGTACGGAGCAACCTGATGAGATACACCTCGATCAATGCGGAAGGTCTGGTAAAAGACTGAATCAATAAAACCGATTCTTCTTGCAAAAATAACGGTCTCGCTCTCAAGACGCACACCGAGATCTTTGTGCGCAGACGCAGCATCCTCTGCAACGGTGAGCTCAAGATATTTCAAGCGCTCATTTTCTAAAGCAAGCTCAAGCTCTTTGTTTTTTGCATACAGGGCACTGTTGGATCGAATATAAAGCGAAAAAGCATCTTTTGTTTCACTAAAAGATCGAAATACGGATGAAGAAAAGAACCCTGTATACTCGAGAACCGGTTTAAGGAGAGTGCCTAGTGGCTTCCACAAGAGCACGCAGGCAGCACACACCACCAGAAAAATAAGTGCTTTTTTGTATTTTTTACTAGAATCTCGGCGAGATATCATCATGGTTTGTGATAAGAACCTCTTTATACCTATCAAGGTCACCGAGGATTACTCCGGTGCCCCGAGCAACTGCAGAAAGCGGATCATCAGCGACGGTGATAGGAATCTTAAGGTGTGACTGCATAAGTGATGAGAGTCCCCGAATGAGCGCTCCTCCACCGCACAGAATAACTCCTTTATTCATAACATCGGAAAGAATTTCTGGCGGTGTAGTCTCAAGAACTTCTTTCACTGAGTCAACAATTTGTATGATAGATGGCAAAAGGGCCTCTCGTATATCAGCATCGGTCACAATAACCTCACGAGGCAAACCGGTGACTAAATCTCTTCCTCGCACCACCATCTCCATCGGCTCACCCTCTACAACACCTCCGATTGTAATCTTGACCGTCTCAGCAGTTCGCTCACCAATAAGTAGTTTAAATTCATCTTTCAAATAGGAAATAATGTCATTATTGAGTTTATCGCCAGCGATCTTGAGAGACTTTGAACGCACAATTCCCGCAAGTGAAATGACGGCGATATCTGTTGTCCCGCCACCAATATCCACAATCATAGAACCAACAGCGTCTTGAATTGGAAGCCGGATGCCTATTGCGGCTGCCATTGGCTGTTCGACAATGTATACTTCGCGTGCCCCAGCATTTTTTGTTGCATCATACACCGCTCGAATTTCAACATTTGTGACACCTGTAGGCACGCCAACCACCACCCGAGGGTTGATTGGCTTGTTTATGATTTTGTTTACCTGACCCATGAGGTACGACATCATTTCTTCTGTGACTTCAAAGTCGGAGATTACTCCGTCCACCAGCGGCCGTATTGCTTTTATGTGCATTGGTGTACGACCAAGCATCTGCTTTGCTTGATTGCCAACCGCAACCACCCGACCAGTTTTTTGATTTACTGCAACAACAGAAGGTTCATTGATAACAATCCCATGTTCACCTAAATACACAAGGGTGTTTGCAGTCCCAAGATCAATACCAACATCATTTGAATACAATTTTCGCAGACGACTAAACATACACCGTTTGCATTAAGAGTAACGTATTTTTTTGTAATTAGCTAATAGGCTCGGCTTTTTAAGAAAACCTTGCAATACAAGCATCAATTGAAATAATCTCCGTTTCCGAACTGGTACGTTTTTTGTACTCCACCCCGCCCGAAGCAAGGCTTTTTTCTGTGATCAACACTCGGTGCGGGATGCCAAGCAGATCAGCGTCGTTGAGCTTCACACCAATAGAAACATCGCGGTCATCAAAAAGCACGTCAACACCTTTTGCAGTCAATGCGTCATACATTTCTTTTGCTTTTTCATTTTGTTTAAATGAAAGAAGGTGGACTTTGAATGGCGCAACTGCTTCTGGCCACACAATTCCTTTTTCATCAGACAAAAGCTCAAC
>JALHNF010000013.1 GCA_022843645.1 Minisyncoccota bacterium
GCCGTATCTCCTTCAACTCGGGCTTATTGATAGAACTCCGCGAGGACGAATGGCTACCACAAAAGCATACGAACATCTTGGGTTTCCTGTACCGGCACACCTAGAACAAAAACTTCTTTGAGGTATGCGAATTATAGGTATTGATCCTGGTTTTGGCAGGCTTGGCATTGGAATCATCGATACACAAAATAAAAAAGAGTTGTACGCACATTCTCTGTGTTTTGAAACGAGCCCAAAAGATTCATTTCACACACGATTGCAAAGTATCGGCTCTGTTGTTCGAGACACGTGCATCATATGGAAGCCAGACCACGCAAGTGTTGAGACACTTTTTTTTGAAAAAAACCAAAAAACCGCAATGCACGTAGCAGAAGCTCGTGGGGTTATTGTCTACGAGTTATTAAAAAATGGTGTGGAGGTTTTTGAATACACCCCACTTCAGGTGAAAATCGCGCTAACTGGTTTTGGTAAAGCAGAGAAAAGCCAAGTGGCATTTATGACAGAAAAAATATTAAAATTAGAAAAAGAAAAAAGGCTTGACGACGAACTCGACGCGCTTGCGCTTGCAATTACACACAATTCATCATTTCGTGAAAAGTAGCAACACTTGCACTCTCTGCCTTTTTTTGTTACAACAATGCATGAACATATTTGTATGAGTGACGATACACAAAAAGAAGACGAGATAAAAGAAGGTGAGTTAGATGTTGATGTTTTAGACGGCGCATTTGATGATCACGGTTTTGGTGACGAGGAAGATACTCCTCTCCACCCTATTGAAGACAGCTCAGGAGATGAAGAAAGTGCTGAGTGGCTAACACACGATGACAATGAAGACTGGTAACAATAAAACCCTTCACAACGAAGGGTTTTATTGTTACCAAAAACTACCTTGATTTAAACAAATCGTACAAATCTTCTTTTACCTATTTTAATAACACACGGGACAGCAGGTCTCCATTTTGGATCGTGTATGATTTCACCCTCATGCACACCCACCGCGCCCTCTTTTACAAGACGTACCCACTCTGTCTTAGACTCAATGATTTTTTTGTTTTTTAGCTCAAGAGGAATATCTGCAACACCGAGCGCTATTTCAGCCATGTCCTCAGGAAGAGCTCCCTTAGCAAACACGTTTTCGAATTGTTCTTCAGCTTTTGCAGCAGCTTTTTCAGAGTGATACATAGTGACAACTTCGCGAGCCAGACGCATTTTGTGAATCTTTGGATTCTCGCCTTGTAAAATAGCTTTTTCGATAGCTTTTATTTCATGGAGCGGTATGTCGGTGACAAGAGTTAAGTACTTCACAATCAAGTCGTCTCGGAGCGACATGATTTTGCCATACATGTCGTTTGGTTCATCTACTATTGTGATAATGTTTCCCCAGCTCGTAGACATTTTTCTTCCATCAGTACCCTCTAGCATTTGTACAGTAAGCACATTTTGCTCTTTTTTACCGTAGTGCTTCTGAATGTATCGGCCGGCTTTTAAGTTAAACAGTTGGTCAAACCCTCCAATTTCTACATCAGCATTGATAGCAACAGAGTCGTATCCTTGCATAAGTGGGTACATGAGTTCACGCAATGACACTTCTTCACCTTTCTCTATTCGTTCGGCAAAGTTTCGACGAGCAACCATTTGTTGCACTGTAAAACTTTCAGCAAGCTGACATATTTCCTGAAAACCAAGCGGTCGAAGCCAGTCGCTGTTGTATACAAACTCAACCCTGTCAATATCAACAATCTTGCCGATTTGAGCCTTGTAGTCTCGCATGTTTTCTTCAATGCTTTCACGGGTGAGCATCGGGCGCTTTGCAAGCTTGTCCGAAGGGTCGCCAATTTGGGCAGTAAAGTCTCCAATAATAAGAACGATCTGATGTCCCAAGAGCTGAAACTGTCTTAATTTTCGTAAAGGAATGGCGCGGCCAATATGAATTTTCGGACCCGTTGGATCAATGCCGAACTTGATTCTTAGTTGCCGACCAGAAAGAAGTTCTTTTTTTAAATCTTCTCTCACAAAACAATCTTCAACACCACGAGAGAGAATTTCCTCTATTTTTTCAGGATTTGTGTCAATACTAGGCATATATACCCAATTATAGCATTCCAAGATGATATACTTGCCAATAATGATACAACGTAAAAAAATGAAGAAACTCGTCCGAGATCTCATTATTTTTGGATCTTCTCTGGTTTTTCTGATAATTACAGCCATTTTTGTATGGGTTGCCACTATTGATTTGCCTGATCTTAATAATTTCGAGAGTAGAAAAGTGGCAAATTCCACAAAAATATTTGACCGAACAGGAAAAGTGCTCCTATACAACATTCATCAAGATATTAAGCGCACTGAGGTGCCCTTCGAAGAAATAAGCACATACATAAAACAGGCACATATTGCAGTGGAAGATGCACACTTTTATGAACACATCGGCATACGTCCAACCTCGATTGTTCGTGCGGTCATCGAAAATATCCTTCCGGGAGGTGGAAGTAGCGGTGGTTCAACCATTACCCAACAAGTAATCAAAAATGCTATTCTTACACGTGACCGAGCAATCACAAGAAAGATAAAGGAGTGGATATTAGCTATAAAACTCGAACAAATTCTTACAAAAGAACAGATTTTAACAACGTATTTGAACGAAAGCCCGTACGGAGGAACAATGTATGGCGTAGAAGAGGCGTCTCGTGCGTATTTTAATAAATCTGCTAAAGATGTTGGTTTGGTGGAAGCGGCATACCTCGCAGCAATGCCTCAACGGCCATCTTTTTTCTCGCCGTACGGTAAAAACAGAGACGCTTTGGAAGAGCGTAAGAACTTTGTATTGCGACGAATGTTTGAGGCTGGTTTTATTACAGAAACACAAATGGAGGAGTCTCAAGCAACTCGACTGGAATTCCAACCAATAACCGAGAGTTCTGGAAAAGCTCTTCATTTTGTTTTTTATATTCGTGAATACCTCGAGGAAAAGTATGGCGTAGAAGCCTTAGAGCAAGGAGGGTTGCAAGTCATCACAACACTCGATTACAACCTACAAAAACAACACGAGGAGACCCTTAAAAACTATGTCCTAAAAAACGAGCCTGTGACCGGGATGTCAAACGCCAGCCTTGTCGCCATAGATCCGAAAACAGGTCAAATACTTTCCATGATCGGCTCCCGTGATTTCTTTGATGAAAAGATTGACGGAAAGTTTAACGTTGCCACACAAGGAAGACAGCCTGGTTCCGCAATAAAACCAATAGTATACGCGTCGTTGTTTGAGAAGGGGTACACCCCAGAGACTGTGGTGTTTGATTTACCAACAGAGTTTAATACGTATTGTGATGTAAGTGGCAACCCTCCACCAGGAGAAGACAAGTCGATGTGCTACATGCCAAACAACTACGATAACGAGTTTCGTGGCCCTGTTTCGTTTAGAAGTGCTTTGGCACAATCACTTAATATACCCGCAGTAAAAGCTTTGTATTTAACAGGTTTAGATGATGCAATTTCTCTCGCAACACAAATGGGTATCAAAGGTCTTAATGACAAAAACAGGCTTGGATTGACGCTTGTTTTGGGTGGTGGAGAGGTTTCGTTGCTTGATCTCGTAAGCGCATATGGTGTGTTTGCAACAGAGGGAGTGCAACATGCCACTGTTGGAATATTAAAAGTTACTGACCGTGACGGTGTTGTTCTCGAAGAATACAAAGAGCGGGGTGTGCGTGTACTACAAGAAGAGACAGCTCGCCAAATATCAAGTATTTTAAGTGATGCACAGGCTAGAGTACCAGCATTTTCACTAAGTTCACCACTTACATATGCAGATCGTTCTGTTGCAGTAAAAACAGGTACGACACAAAACTATAGGGATGTATGGACGGTTGGGTATACACCTTCGATTGTTGTTGGTTTGTGGGGAGGTAACAATAACAACACATCAATGGTACGAAGAACCTCTGGATATATTTTGGCACCACTTTGGCGAGAGGTTATGGATATAAGCCTTGCAAGCTCAACTGAGCTTGAGCACTTTACCCCGTACACAAGTGCAACCTCAACAGAGTTTGTAAAACCAATACTTGGAGGATCTTGGTGCACACAAACAAATGAAGGTACCCCGATTGTACACGATATTCTTCATTGGGTACAAAAAAAGAACCCTCTTGGTCCTTACCCAGAAAACCCAAGTCTCGACCCTCAGTACTATCACTGGGAATACCCTGTGCAGTCGTGGCTCACACAGAACCCTCGTGTTTGTGGAAACACAACCCCACAAACACCAGTAGGCACCCCAACAACCACTCCTTTCTAGTCACAGAAAAATTTGATACTTCTTACTTGTTTTTTCAAAAAGAAGAGTTTCAATTTCTTCTTTTTTTAAGAGTATTTCTGTTTTTTGAACACGAGATGCTTGTAGTATTTTGATTTGTAAGCCACGAATACTTATCTTACCCCTGTAATACTCTTGTAAAATACGCTCTATATCATCTTTTTCTTGTTTTTTTACAATAAGTGGTCCTAAAAATCGTGAGAACAAGCTCTCGTCAATCATACAACTATCTTGATAGAGGCATAATCAAGTAAATAAACGATCCATCTGCAGCACTTTTTACAATAATGGGTTTCTGGACCGTTGTGCACTCAAAAATAATACTTTCTTTTACCAGATAAGAAAGAACGTCATTTAAATACTTACTATTAATGCTCAATGTGAGTGGCTCCCCTTGAATGGTAGCACTTAGAAACTGTGTCGACGACCCAACATCTCCATTTTCCGTACTTATTTTACAACCCTTTTCATCAGGGATCATTTCGAAGGTAACTTGATTATACCTATCTGTAAACAAAGATAGTGTTCTTATAATGTTTTGAACATCATGCTTCAAAACAGTAACCGTGGTCGTCCCTGATAGTGGAATAATTTGCCTGTAGTTAGGGAAGATACCGTCAATAAGACGTATGTGTACTGTTTGTGATTCATTTTTAATTAAAAGGGTATTTTTATTGAACTCAAACTCAACATCTTTGCTGAAATGTTTTAGTATTTTCAAAAGTTCTGGTACGAGCTTGTTTGGAAGAAGAAGGTGAAGCTGTTCACACCCCTTGAGACGTATTTTTTTCTCCGCTAGACGATAGGAGTCTGTAGAAACGAAGACTATCTCGTTTTCCACACCATACACATACACAGAGGCAATTTCTGGCTTCAGATCGCTTTGTGCTGCCGCAAAAGAAACCATTGATACACCTTCTACTATTTTCTCAACAGGAATAGTAAGTTTTGTTGCATTTTCTGAGATATTTGGAATATGGGGAAAATCTTCAAATGGTGTCAATTTTAATGTGTGTGTATTTTTACCGTACTCAACATACAAAACTGAGTCTGAGCTCCATAAAACAATGTTTTTTTCTTGTGTAACAATAGATTGAACAAGTTTTGTTATTGTTTCTCCATGAATAAGACACTTTCCAACCTCTTCTACTTTTACAGGTATACGTATTTCACTTGAAGTATCTATAGTTGTAGAGCGAAATAAAATGGAATGATTTGAGACTTCGATATATATATTCTGGAGGAGTACACTTGTTGCTTGTTTTGAGACAGTTACCGAGACAAGTTCTAGAGCTTGTTTCAGTTTATCAATTGTACACTCGATTTTCATAGTATTAGTAGTATATAAGATTATATAGAGATATATGTCATGTGGATATGTGGATAGGTTGAAAACCTTGTTATTCTCGGTGTTTTTAGTTATTTTTATGTGTTTTTTATGTCTTTCTTGTGTGGAGACAAAATGACAACAAAAAGCTTTGTGGTATTAGAAGTATTTTATACACAGGTCTGTGTATAAAATACTGTGGATTATGTGAATAAGGATCGTAGTTCTGCAACTTCCTTCATTAAGACAGGGTCTGTTGTTAAATCATTCTTTATTTTTTCATATGAGTGAATGACTGTTGTGTGATCTCTTCCTCCCAACGTTTCTCCGATTGCAGGGTATGAAACGTCAAAGTCTTCACGAAGTAGATACATGGCAACCTGTCGCGGCTTCACAATGTCTTTTCTGCGTGTTTTGTTGTAAATAGCGGCATCTTCTATGCCATAAAAATCACTCACAATTTTAATAATGTCTCGCAGGGAGATATTTTTCTTTGTTTTTATATTATTTTTAATGAGTTGTTTGACTTCTTGGAGCTGCATGACTCGCCCTTTGAGTTGGGACTGCATGAGAATTGTGTTTAGTACACCTTCAAGTTCACGAATACTTCCTTGAACAGACTCAGCAACATACTCAAGGATTTCATCTGATATAAACGAAGTACTTTCTTTAACTTTTGATCGTACAATAGCAAAACGGCTTTCAAAGTCAGGTTGGGATATGTCAATAATCATTCCTGCGTTAAAACGCGATTGAAGCCTGTCCTCTAAGCCCAAAATAAAATTCGGGTGTTTGTCTGAGCTAAAAATAATCTGCTTATTTTGTTCGTGAAGTGTGTTGAAAAGGTAAAAAAGCTCTTCTTGTGTCTTCTCTTTCCCACTTACAAACTGAATGTCGTCCATAATAAGAACATCGTATTTTCGGTACTTTTCTTTAAAATTATTGATTTTATTAGCGTGCATGGAGTTCACATAATCAACAGAAAAACGCTCAAGAGAGGTGTAAAAGACCTTGAAATCAGGAAACCTTCTTTTGATCTCATTTCCAACCGACTGCAAAAGATGTGTTTTCCCTAGTCCTGTACCTCCATATATAAATAAAGGGTTATATTGCGCACCAGGGTGATTTACAATTGCTTGCGCTGCTGCATATGCCAGCTCATTAAAAGGTCCCACAATAAAGTTTTGAAATGTGTACTTGGGGTTGAGTCCATCTTCCTTCGTTTCAGAAAACGGCAATCTTAAAAAAGGCTGCTTCTCTGTTGGTCCAACTTCAACATCTTTTTTAGGGTTATCATTTGATTTAGAAATACAGTATTCTACTGTTCGTACGTGCTCGTTTAGGTCTCGAAGTGTTTTAAGGATGAAAGAATGGTATTTAGTAATAAGCCAATCTTTTACAAACTCATTTGGAACACCAACATATACCGTCCCCTCGTCAAACTTTACAATAGAAGTATTTTTAAACCACGTGCTGTAGTTTGCTCTCGACAAAGCAAGTTCTATTTCTGCGAGCGCAGATTGCCACAACTCTCGGGTGTTCATGTGGATACATTATAAGGGTTGTGGATAACTCTGCAATGGTGTGGAATGTGTTGTTTTAATGCTCGAAACATGGTATAGTACGAAATCATGTCAAGAACATACCAACCAAGCAAAGTAAAAAGAGCCCGAAAACACGGTTTTATGGCTCGTACGCAAACAAATGCAGGAAAAAAGGTTCTTGCTCGTCGTCGATCACATGGTCGCGCAAAGCTTGCTGTAAAAAGCAAGGTTAAAGGAAAGTAATTCCATTTGCGGCACCCCCATGGCTTATCAGAAGCCCCCTGTAGTAGTACAAAAAAAGAAGGCCGAGAGCCTTTCTTTTTATATAAGTATTCCCAAAAAAGAGATCAAGAACGCAATCGACAGAAACAAACTAAAAAGACGAATACGAGTAATTCTGCAAAACCTCGACAAAAAACCATGTACCATAAAGATTTTTGTGTCACAAGCAGCCCTTCACACACCTTTTTCTCAATTACAAGATATAATAAAAGCTCAATATGATTAAAACAATCTGGGAAACCACAATATACGAACCAATATATAATCTCCTTGTTTTCATACTGACCCATATCCCCGGACACTACGCATGGATTGCTGTTGTGGTGCTCACGATCATTATTAGAGTTCTTCTCTTCCCTGTTTATCAAAGGATTATTAGAACACAAAAGGTTTTGCGAGATGTGCAACCTGAAATAAAGCAGATTCAAGAAAAGTATAAATCAGACCGACAAGCCCTTGCTTTAAAAGTAATGGAGGTATACAAAACACACAAAGTAAACCCCTTTTCTACTATAGGATATCTTATTTTTGTTCAAATTCCCGTGTTTTTGGGGTTGTATTTTGTGTTTGCACGAGGTTTAGTACATCACGAAGGAGCTCTCTATTCTTTCGTTTCGTTTCCAGAGACGGTCAACACATTCTTTTTTAATATTGATCTTATGATAACAGGAAGTGTTGCGATTGCGTTTTTGGCTGGTGTTGCGCAGTACTTCCACAGTAGAAACACTCTTTCGCTTCAACCAGAAATACCTCCTCGAAAAAAAGATGAAATGCCGAGCTTTCAGGATGAGCTTCAAAGAAGTTTACGCTTTCAGACGCTGTACTTCATTCCTGTACTTATTACTGTAACCGCATACTTTTTCCCTGCAGCAATCGGCCTCTACTGGGTTGTGAATAGTGTGTTTTCTATCGCACAAGAAAAATTTGTTCAGAGAAAACAAGCTACTCTATAGTAATAATCCACGGACGCATATCCTTTTTATTAATGAAAGTGATTATTCCTGAGTGACGAGAGCTGTATGGATAGAGTACGTCTACTTGCTCATCTGGTGAAGGAAGACTGTCAAAGGCGCCGGATGCTGTATCAATAATAGCTAAAGAGTCGTTAAGGCTTGCTTTGCCCATATACCAAAAGTCCGGAGCATTTTCTCCTACTGTTTCAGGTACACCACAAAACATAAACGTTTGCGTGCTCACATCTGGTACGCACTTCTCTTTGAATGTCTGCATTCCAAGAGAAGCTGTTTCCTTGGAAGAGATATTTATCAGGTTTGTTTGAGAAAAAGATCCAAAGTATACCATGCTCATAAGGGCATCACCTTTTTGATTTGGGATACCAGTGAGGCCTATTCCGGATGTAACTTTTTCTACACTACCGTTTTGTCTATCTAGTTCGAATAGGAAGCCTTGTGTATTTTGTGCTGGCTTTGTACCTATGAAAATACGACCATCACGTGCGTAGCCATATATGTCACGCAAAAAACTCCGCATAAGCAGTGTTTTTTTGTTGGTAAGTGGGTTGTATTCGTATACTTCAGAACCGCTTTGTGTGTGCTCTATAAAGTAAGCCATGTTTCCATCTACAAAGAAAGAGTCGATACTGGTACTGCTTAAAACAGGAGTAAAAAAGCGCTCCTCAAAAGGTGTTCGGGGGTCGCTTCGTAATACAAATGTTTTTAACACATCCTTGTCTTGTGACTGAACAATCACAAACCTTCCTGATTGTGTAAATTCTGATCGAATAATGTTGGGGATATTGATGTTACCAACAATGCTTGTTGTTTTTGTTTGGGGATCATACAAACGCACGAGCCCAGACCCTTTTCCAATACTCATGATAAGCGTTGATGTGCTTGTGGTACTTGTTTTAAAATCAAGCGGTTGTACAGACGAAACGGTATAATCACCAAGTTTAAAGACAGAGTACCCAATCAATATCTCCGGTTCAGCGCTGACAGGGGTGTCTGTATTTAGGGTTGATGTGCTAGTTGGGGTGGTTGGGTTGGAGCTTGTGCTTCCGTTTGAGTCTATGTTGCCAAACAAAGGTTCGTCTTGAGTTACATTCTGAACCACATCTCGTGCTTGTGGGAAGAAGAAGTACACACCAGTGCCAACTAAAAGGAGTGTGAGAAAAATCACTATACCTACAAACCAAGATTTATTCATCAAGATAATTGTACTATATTAATCAGTAATTTGTTCCATCATTTCTCTGATGTTTGTGACATAGAAGCGTGTCTCCTCAAAACTACCTTCTCGTCTATTTGCATTCCAATCACAGTCTGTTCTTTTTGGCACAGTTGGGTTTGCGCGATCATAACACAAGTTACCTGCCGCTTGAGTGCCGCTTTCCCAAGGACACTCCCATTTTTTTCTTCCAGGGCAGTTTAGACTTGATCCTAGCCCTCCTGGTCCAGCGTTGTATGACGCGATTTGATCGTTAAGAGAATTATTAGAGAATCGTTTTATATAACGAGCCGACAATCTAAGTGAGTAGGTATACTTTTCTACCTCGCTTGATTTCAACCAACTAATCACAAAAGCATCGTCTTTCCCTACAAACTTTCTCTGAAAGGTAGAGTCAACGTCTCTTGCGGTGGAAATTAACATCTGACCTATCCCGTATGCTCCTTTTGGGCTTGGTCCAGCATCAAATCTCCCCTCTGATTCTTGTGATATGAGTGCTCGGAAAAGTTTATAGTCAATACTTTCTTGACTTGCAACTGTTCTCAAAACAGGTTTAATACTGTTTGTGGTTTGTAGTTTCCGACTTGCTTCGGTAGGACAATATACAACCCCATTTTTTACCCCACCCGCTATGTTTAGGTGTTCAAAAACATAACTGTCTTTATTTTGTATTCTGCCACAACCACTCTGACTTCCTCCTCCTGATGATCCGCTATTTGATTTCAAATACACTGAAAAGTGAGGTCGGACATTCTGTAGCTGAATGACACATCTTTCTCGAGGACAACTTCTTCGTAATTCTTGAGGAACGGCGTTACTGAGTCTTGTGGCGTCGGCGATATTAGGCACCTCATATTGCACAAGGAGAGATGCTTCTTGTGCTGCTTGAATAAAATCTAACAACTGAGCCTCTGTTTTTACCTCCCCAGACTGGTTTGAACGAGCGTCCACGCATTTTCCTGTCGCGTGACAATTATTTGCGTGACTTGAAATGGTTGGCGGCCATGCCTCGGTTACTGTGAGCACACCTTCTTCTAGTGCACCACTTAATGTCCTTAGTTTTTGATGAAGCTCTCTGTTTACCTTGCACTGCTCACCGCTTAATATTTCTGATGCTGGACAATTATCTCTTTGAAACTCACGACAACATGTCTGGGCATTTGTTTGTATGCCTGTAAGGGGTACGCAATCAGCGCATTCTCCAGCTGTGCCGCCATTGTCTACTCCTCCAGATGTTCCTGCTTGGTTGCCACCTACCACTGTCAGCTTACCAGCAATATTGGGTACCTCAAGGGTAAAACGAGTCAGGTCTGGGTTGATGATATTAAGTAGAAGCCATGAAAGAAGGGCAAACAAAAGTCCTACAATAGCATTCGTAATTATTTTTCTTCCACCATCAACACTCCCCAATGTGTCCCCTGTTGCATAGCGAGCGCCACCAATAATAAGGTATACAACCGCAAGTACAACGGCTGTGATAAGAAGCAGAGTAATGATTCTTTGTAAAATACCAAATACACCACCTTCGCCTGTTTCTCCAATCACGATGCTTTCTTGAGGATTGAGCCCTTCCGCAAGTGGAAGTGGGGTCAGGAATTCGTATGTGTTGTCAGTTGGTGAGCCACCCGTGCCCCCTCCTCCGCCGGAAGACCCGCACCTCTCGGTTGTAATATCTCTTGATTGGGAGGGGATGTTGTTCTGTGTGCCTGTTTTTGAGGTTGCGGTTAGTGTATACGGTGTTTCGCATGTGAGCCCGGAAAGTTCGATTGTTTCTGCAATGCGTGCACTTGCGGTTTCAGATACAATCACTTCTTTTGTTATTGGCGCAGATCCTTGCGTGGTTGCGGTAAGTGAGAGGGTGAAATTCGTTCTTCCTGCGATAGGTGTCTCTGGTGGTATTGTGATTACTACAGTTGCAGAAACTGAGCTCTCGGTACTGTTTACGTTTTCGATTGTTGTTGCAAGTTGGCCAACACAGGGACGGGTCTGAAACCCAAAAGACTCAGTTAAAAATACGCTAGCGCTACTTGGGTTTGCTGTTCGGATACGAACAGTCCCTCTATATGTTGCATTACATGTAAGTGGAGAGAGTGTTGTGCGTATTGTCTTGCTACATCGCGCACCTTGGCAACTGAGCGCTTCAGTTGCCCCCCTCACTGTCCCACTTGGTCCTGTATACTCAATCTCAGGTGTCACTCGTTCTAAAGGTTGAGTTCTCCGCACGATATCTTTGGCAACTATTTCTAAAATAGCTGCATTTGAAGCGGTACTTTCTACACGAACAGAGAGCTCCTCTCCTTGCTCGTTGGTAACAGAAAAAGCCTGCCACGGAAAAACCAGTAAGGTAAGGAAAGGAATAATGTACTTCATACTACAATTCTACATCAGTTGAGACCCTATTGAACTGGAGTGTCCGTTCCTGGTGACGAACAGTAACCCCAACTTGCGCCACACCCTTGTCTTGTGTGCCTTTTCGTAGATTAAGAAGAGATCTGTCGCCCTGGGACCGTGTTGGGAGGCCGTTTAATGTCCAGCTTATTCCAAGGAGTGTGCTTGCACGGCTTCCGGCCGAGAAAAACCATGGAATGACTTCAAGAGTCACGTCTTCTTTAGTGAGGGCGATGTTTCTTCCGAGTTCTTTTTCAAAACGTGTGCCATAGAGTGGTGAATATTCAAACAAAGATATTTGTACCTTTCTTGGGATAAGTGTAATGGTTCGCGAAGTGTCTTCCATGGTCACACGTATGTCTTCGCTGTTAGAAAATGGGCTGAGTTTTGTAATAAAAGCTTGTTTGCCTCGGCCTGATTGAGCCTGGTCTACAAATCCATTTTTTGCCCATGTATAGATATTTGTGTCGCTACTTATAATTGCGGGAAAACTATCAGGAATAGCAATGATTTTCACAACGCTCTCTTCAGCAATATGTGAACGTCCTTGGTACCATGGTGGGGTGTAGCCGTCAACTGACTCTATGTAAAGCCCAAGTGATCGCGGCTCTAAAGTGACACTTTTCTCTACTACAAGCTCACCTTGTGTCACAACCACAAAGACTTCTTTTGTTTCTCCCGATTCTGGCGCAGTAACACGCACCTGTCGCACACCGACACCTTCTTGGAGTGTCTCGCCGTCTGTCTCCCAGAGGATTGTTGCTTTGTTGAGTGGAATATTAAAACTCGAGATTGAAATGGTAACAGACTCTCCGGGGCCAAAATTCTCAGGTGATATTTCAATAGTAAAAGAAGGTTGTACTTGAGCGAGCGCCACACCAGAAAAAAGTGTGCACATACACCATATACTACTAAGAATTTTCACGGTCTGCATATTCTTGTTTTAGCTTTCTTAATGATAGCACTTGTGACGGGTCTGACGTAATGATTTGGTCTTCGGTGTATGAAGCAATAACTTTTATAGCGACATGCTTTAGACCTGCAAAGAAAATTCCCTCTCCCACACCAGACTCCAAAAGGAGGTACTTTTCCTCGTCTGTAAGGTTGAATGTTTGTTGTAAAAGGTCGATAGATGTCGGAGATTGTTTGAGCAAGAGCTGTAAAGAAGAGTTGGTGAGAATTGGTTGTCCGTATGGCGAACGAAGAAAGTCTGCAACGTCTTGTGTGATGGTACATAGGCCTAGATAATATTTTCGGCCTCGCTTTGCAAGCGAATATAAAAAGCTTGCGGTATCGTCACTTTTCATCATCCACCACGCTTCATCTACCACAAGAAGGCGTTTGCGCAGCTCACGCCGGACCGCGTTCCAGATGTAGTGTGTGACAAGGTACATGGCAACTGGTTTTAGCTCATCTTCCAAGTCTCGTACCGAGAAGACAACAAGTTTTTTATTGATGTCTACATTTGTTGGTTTGTTGATGAAGCCCGACCACGTGCCTTTTGTGTACTTGGTTATTTTTTGCAAGAGACCCTCAGAGCCTTCAATGCCCGCAAGCACAAGCTCAAAGTCAGACATAAGCGGTGGCTCGATGGTCCTGAAGTCTGAGTCAGGGGTGATGTCTTTCAAAGCGTACGTTTCATTGATTGCTTGGTCGATAATAGCGTCTTCTTCTGGGGTCAAGCCACCAAGCATCACACGGAAAAGCCCAACAAGGGTCACGATGTTTCCACGAAGTATGTCAGCTGGAGACTCGTCAGGCCCTGCAATAGGAAGGTCAAATGGATTGATGTGGTGATCTGAATTTAAAGAGAGGTTGAATACTCGCCCGCCAACCGCTTCTGCGAGGTATTCATACTCACGTTCTGGGTCGATGATGATCACCTCGGTGTCAAACATCAGTGTCCGTAGGATCTCTAACTTTGTCGCGTACGACTTTCCTGAGCCAGATTTAGCAAAGATGATTGAGTTGTAGTTTTCAAGCGAAAAACGGTCAAACAAAATAAGGCTATTATTGTGTCTGTTGACGCCATAGAGGATGCCACGGTCGGAGGTGAGGTCAAA
>JALHNF010000014.1 GCA_022843645.1 Minisyncoccota bacterium
CTTCGAGTTTCCGCTCGAGAGCGCCGTCGGCATTCATAACCAGACGCTTACGTTCTGCTTCGCCTTCACCAAGAAGGATTTCTCTGCGCTTGGTTTCCTCCGCGGCCAGTGCTTGAAGTTTTGCCACTTCGAGCTCTTGTTGAGCCTTCAGTTTCGCAACTTCTTTCTCCTGTTCTGCTTTGGTCACCTCAGTTGCTTTCTGAGCTTCCTGAATCCACTTGGCCTTCGCTGCTTCGGCTTCACCCGTCTTTGCAACGGTAATCGCTTGCTGCTCTGCCTCGCGAGCCTTAGCCTGAGCTGTTTGAATCTGCGCAACAGCTGCCTGTTGCGTTGCCATCTGCTCTTGAACAGTTGCGTCGTATCGAATGCCGTCGATCGCAGGCGGGAGTAAGACAATGCCAAACTCAGCAATCGGCGACTCGCTTTGACGTTCAGGCTTGCCGTCCTTCTGGACGATCCGCACGACACTCACAGTCTTTTGTTGGCCGGTGACAGCATCTTCGGCTTTTTGGGAGACAGTTTCGGTACGGTAGATGCCATAACGAGCCTGATCCTCAAAGAGCTGAAGGAACTCGCTTCGTCGAGACGAAAAGGACTCCGTCGATGACATGAGTGGTCCTGTGAGATATACCGCGCGCTCAATGGCTGGGCGGATAAGCTGCTGTTCAATGCCGTTTTGGGTTCCGAATAAACTGTGGATCTTGAGAACAGCCTCGGTTGATACAGGCATCTCTCAAGAGATCACCCCCGAGATCTGCGCATGCCCTCCGTCATTGAAGGTCACCCCTATCGACTGATCACCCTGACCTTCTTCGCCCTTCGAGCTGAAGCTATACTGCGACCGTTTTTTGTAGACGGTCACTCGGCCAAAGCCTTGCCAATAGATACCTGGATCGGTATACACCGACAACTCGCCGCGGATACTTTGGACCACCATTGTTTCGTCGGCGTTCAGACTTTCGAACAAGCGGCCGAGTGAAGCAACGACGAATAAAACGAAGGCTACGCTTCCTACGATTACCAAATTTTTTGTCAGAGAAGAATACTTACTCATTACTGACTCTCCTTACGTTTCGATTGGATTCCATTTGTTGACTCAAGCGGTGGTATCTCTGAGACTCTAGCAAGTCGCTCGGATACTTGACGCTGAAGTCTCAACTCTTCGTCGAACTCTTCGAGCTTTTCAAGCTCATCCTCCAGTTGCTCTCTCCTTGTCTTTTTTCGAAAAATTGGGAAAACTGGTTTGTCTTTCCATATGGGAATGATCACTTGAGTAACAACGACAGTGATCACCAGCACGGCAACAAGTGTGATAGCAAATCTCAGAAACATAGCACTCCCTCTCCTCTGCTAAAAGAACATCGGACAATTATAGCAACACAAAGCGTATATGTCAAGTGACTACACATCCGGTGTGTTGGCCTAACAACACTTCTACTTTCTGACAGTCTTTTTCTTGCTTAGCTTTATCGGAGCTTTTTTGATGGGCTTTTTGACTGCTTTTTTGGTAACTTTTTTCAAGGCGAGTACTTTTTTCTTTTTTGCTACTGGCTTTGATTTTCTTAGAGCAGTTTTTGGGCTAGTTTTCAGTATTACTTTTTTAGATGGCTTTTTGACACCTTTTGATTTTGAAGAGATAGTAGTCTTTTTTGTTGCTACTTTTACTTTGACCGACTTTGCCACAGAAATAGTTTCTTTTCCGGAGAGAAGCGCACTTACCTTTTGCCTGAGAACTTCGATGCGTGCATCATCATAGAGCGAAAGCACGAGCACATCTTTTCCGCACGCCTTTTCGAGCTCTTTCTTTTTCTTTACAAGCATCTCTTCGGCTACCAAGTCGCCTTTTGTGAGAATTACCAACTCTTGTTTTTGAGTCAAATCTTGACTGTACTTTGCAAGCTCTTCTCGAATGGATGTGTATGCCCGTGCGACATCTTCATTTTCAGCAGACACAAGATGTGCCAGAATGCGCGTGCGCGCAATATGGCGCAAGAAATTATGCCCAAGCCCCTTCCCTTCACTTGCCCCTTCAATGAGCCCTGGAATGTCGGCGATCACATACCCGTGATAATCCCCAAGGTGTGGCTCAAGCGTGGTGAACGCATAGCTTGCAACTTTTGACGTTGCATTTGTGATTGAATTTAAAAATGACGATTTGCCTGCATTTGGAAAGCCCACAAGCCCAATGTCTGCGATAAGTTGAAGCTCAACTTGAAATGTAGCCGACTCTCCGCGTTTGCCTGGCGTTGCTATCTCTGGTGCGCGACGGATAGAATTTTTGAAATTATGATTTCCAAGTCCACCTTTACCACCATGCAATATGAGAATCTCTTTTCCTTCTTCTAAAAGTTCATAAGAAATATCAAGATCGAGATTTGTGATCTTTGTACCTAATGGAAATGAAAGCACGAGATCGTCGCCCCGCTTGCCATGCATGAGTTTTGTGTCTCCTGGAGCACCGTCTTGTGCTTTAAATTCTTTTTCATTGCGGTACTGGTTGAGCGCGTGAAGGTTGCGCATACCTTTTATGTATACGTCGCCGCCATCACCCCCATCGCCACCATACGGCCCACCGCGTGCGATTCTTTTTTCTCGTCGCCAACGTACGACACCGTCTCCACCTTTGCCGGCAGAAATTGTAAGCGTTACATGATCTACAAATGCCATATATTAAAAATATCCTTTAAGCCGATGAATTTTCTCATGGCTTCTAATCTTCTCATGTACTTTCGCTTCGATCTGGCGAATACGCTCACGAGTGACAGTGAACTTTTGCCCCACTTCTTCGAGCGTGTGCTGTACACCCTGATACTCACCAAGACCATTGCGCATTTCAATAATCTCACGCTCTTTGTCGGAGAGATCGCCAAGAATTTCGTTGATTTGGTCTGCTAAAATGCGCCGAGAAGACTCTTGATCAGGACCAAGGATTTTGTCATCGGCAATGAATTCACCTAAAGTAGACTTGTCATCGTCGTCTCCGATTGGTTTTTCAAGTGAGACGGTGTCTTGATTGATGTTTTCAATCATGTGAATTTTGTCTACCTCAAGACCCATTTCCGTTGCGATCTCCTCTGGCATAGGGTCACGACCCAAGTCTTGAGAAAGCCGCCGCACGACTTGCTTGTATTTTGCAATTGTTTCTACCATGTGCACAGGAATACGAATAGTGCGACTTTGGTCGGCCAAGGCACGCGTAATTGCCTGGCGAATCCACCACGTGGCGTAGGTAGAGAATTTAAAGCCTTTACTCCAGTCGAACTTTTCAACCGCTTTGTAGAGACCGAGGTTTCCTTCTTGAATGAGGTCAAGAAGTGTAAGGTCTTGGCTTCTTCCTACGTATTTTTTTGCGATAGAGACCACAAGACGTAAGTTTGAACGAGCAAGGATATCTCGCCCCTCTTTTTCACCAGCTTCGATACGTTTTGCAAGTTCTCGCTCTTGAGCACCGTTGATGAGTGGATAGCGGCCGATTTCACGCAAATACATTTGAATAGAGTCAAAACTTCCATCTTCTTTGCCAAGCTTAGAAAAGTCTTCATCAAGATTAAGCAGGTTGCCACCTTCAAGCACGTCAACGTTGGCTTCAGCAAAGCGGGCTTGGAGCTCTTCAAGGAAATCAAGATCGTCTTCAATCGTCGGGAAGTATTTTAAAATCTCGTCGTAGCTCACAAAGCCGCGCTCTTTTCCTTTTGCGATCAATTCGAGCGCAAGCTTCTCTCGTGCCTCAATTTTTTTGTCTAGAGGCTTTGCCTTTACCTGAGAAGATTTACCTTTTTGTACCGGTACTACTTTTTTTGCCACGACTTTCTGGACAAGTTTTTTAGTGGCAACTTTCTTTTTCAGGGGTTTTTTAACTCCTTTTACCTTTACAGCTTTTTTGGGCGTCTTTTTTACAACCTTCTTTACAGTTTTTTTTGTAGGGGTTTTTTTCTTAGTATCAACTTTTTTCTTAGCTTTTTTCATACGATGTGTTTTATTTCCTCTTTATTATATGCTGACTCCACGTAACTTTATTGACAGTGCTTGTACTTTTTTTAAATCATCTTCTCCGCCACCTGTTTTTTTTATTGTATTCATTATGTGCTCGACCGCTTCTTTGATTGACTCTTTTTCATACTCTCGTAAAAGTTCTTTGACACTTTTTTCTTGTTTTTCAGGGTTGTCACTACCATACGAGACTTCAAAAACGGACGCAAAGCGAGATAGTATTTCTTCCGGCGGACTATCTCCTTTTGCCCTTCCGCATTCCTCATCAATACGCGCAAGCTCTCTGTGTATCATCTCATCAAGCGATGCTATAGACCGAGCCGCGCCCAAAAGAAGTTCTCGAATATGCATAATTCTATCTTTTTGGGCTGTTTGACTTGAAACATTTTTTTGCATAGCAACACTATTTTCATCTGTGACACCTCGAGCACTTTTGACCGCCGACCACACGGCAGTATCCGAAATACCAAGCTTGTCTGAAACTTTTTTCACCGCAAGGGCTTGCTCTATTGTGTTTGTCATTGTTTTTATGAGCGGTACCAGGTCTTTGGTGATTCGTTTTGAGTATTCCTCGGTCTTGCCATCTTTACCCATATCTTCAAGAAGAAACTCTATAAGCGAGATGGGGCGCTCCGTAACGCTTTGCCATATTGTGGCAGAAGACAGAATGAGATCCGCGGGATCTTTATTGTCTTTGAGCGGAATAACTTTTACCTCCATTTGCATTGCAAATGCAAGTTCTGCACTTCGCTTCAGCGCTTGAATGCCTGCTTTATCAGAATCTAAGCAAAACAAGACCGTGTTGGTAAATCGCTGAATGAGGCGGAGGTGTTCAAAAGTAAGTGCTGTGCCCGATACAGCAACAACATGTTTGGTGCCTGCCTGATGACTCATACAAAGATCCATTTGTCCTTCCACCACAATACATGCGTTTTGTTCAGCGATTGCACGCTTAGCTTTGTCATAGCCAAAAAGAACTTTGGATTTTTTGTAGAGATCTGTTTCGGGACTGTTAACATATTTCGCTACTTCTTTACCATCTGCGACACTTGGCAATATTCTTCCCGAAAAGCCAACGACTGCTCCTGTTGCATTGGTAATTGGAAACATTACTCTGCCACGAAAACGGTCATAAAAACCATTTCCTTCATTCTTTTTTACAATGAGCCCCGCTTTCTCAGCGTATTCCATGCGTACACCTTTATTACCTAGATACGTTTCAAGCTCGTGCCAAGCCTCTTTTGCATAACCAATCCGAAACTCTTGTATCGTCTCTTTGGTAAGACCACGAGACATAAGATACTGCAGCGCTTCGGGAGAAGTGTGGAGCTTCGCTTCGAAAAAGTCAGTCGCAAGCTCTAGTACTTCATAGAGCGACTTGTCTTCTCCCTGCGCTCCTTTACGGAAAGCGCTCAAATCAACATGCGCCCTGTCTGCAAGCAGTTTAAGTGCATCTGCAAACTGCACACCCTCTATTTTTTCTACAAAAGAGAAAATGTCTCCTGAGGCCTGACAACCAAAACAATGAAACGAATTACGGTCCGGCGAAACATAAAACGAAGGTGTTTTTTCTGAATGAAATGGGCATCGCGCCTTGAACTGCCTTCCCGCTTTTTCAAGTTGCACATACGAAGAAACAACGTCTACAATAGTCAGCCGTTCTTTAATTGTATCGACAGCTGTGGACATATTTCTTCGTTGCTTTGGTTTACTTTTTTGATTCGGCGTCTTTATTGAAGTTCGTACCGGCAGGTATCAAGCGTCCAATGATTACGTTTTCCTTGAGGCCCCGGAGTACATCTACTGTCCCACGCACCGCAGCATTGATGAGCACGCGAGTAGTGTTTTGGAATGACGCAGATGAAAGCCATGATTGCGTCGAGAGTGACGCCTCGGTAATACCAAGTACCACAGACTCACCTTTTGCTTCTTCTTTTCCTTCTTCTCTCATGCGCATGTTTTCAATTGAGAAAATGTAATTTTCAACAATGTCTCCTTGCGTAAAGCCGGTATCTCCTGCGCTTTTGATACGTTTTCGACTAAACATTTGCCGAATGATTACCTCGAGGTGTTTTCTGTTTACTGGCGCACCTTGAAGTTCATAGACTTTGTTGACTTCGTTCACGATATACTCTTGGGTCGCTTCCTTGCTCGCATAGGTGAAAAGCTCATACAAGTCCGCTGAACCGTCTGTGAGTAATTGTCCTTTTAACACCTTGTCTCCTGCTTTTACCAAAGGCATACGTCGGTACGGCACAACATACTCCATCTCTTTTCCTTTGTTTTTACCGCGACTCTCGTGCTCTGCAAGCAATACAGTAATGATTTTTTCACGACCGTTTTCTTTCACGCTTGTCACTTCACCGTCATATTGTGACACAACCGCTGGGTTTTTTGGTGTTCGAGCTTCAAAGATCTCTTCTACACGAGGAAGGCCTTGCGTAATGTCAACGCCGGCTACACCACCAGCGTGGAAGGTACGCATTGTAAGCTGGGTTCCCGGCTCACCGATCGCTTGAGCAGCAACAATACCAATTGTCTCGCCAAGTTCAATGAGTTTGTTTCTTCCAAGATCTTGACCGTAGCATTTTTTACATACACCATGAAGCGTTTTACATGTAAGCGGAGAACGTACAACAACTTCTTCAATACCCGCTGCATCAATCTTTTGTCCATCGAGCTTGTTTAAAAGGTGCCCCTTCTTAAATAGAACGGTACCATCTTTTGCGATAACATCATGTGCAAGTACTCGCCCAAAAATATTTTTGGTAAGCGGCACTTCGATTCCTGAAGCGGTTTTTCGTTTTATGGTAAGCCCTTCCTTGGTACCACAGTCATCTTCTGAAACAAGCACATCTTGCGCAACGTCTACAAGACGTCGAGTGAGGTATCCGGCTTTCGCAGTATTAAGGGCGGTGTCAGACATACCTTTTCGAGCACCGTGCGTGGTAACGAAGTAGTCGATAGGAGAAAGACCTTCTTTAAATGACGGAATAACTGGGTAGTCGATCACGCGGCCTGTGTTGTTGATAATGAGTCCCTTCATACCCGCCATCTGCGCCACCTGACCAATAGATCCACGAGCCTCCGACTTGATCATGTCGTCAACTGGACTATGTGGTTTCAAACTCTCAGGTACCGCTTTTTTGATACGAGCAATAATGTCGTTCCACACTTCAACGGTTTTTTCATGTCGCTCCTCATCAGAAAGAAGACCGTCGTCAAACTGCGCCTTGATCTCTGCAGCACGAGCATGCCCCTCTTCAATCATTTCTTTTTTACCATCTGCAATTTGTACCTCGTCAATACTCCACGTAATGCCAGCTTTCGTGACATATTTGAATCCGAAATTCTTGATTCGGTCCATGATCTTACTTACCTCTTCAATGCCATACAAGTCGATCAGTTCCTCAACGATAGGCCCCATTGATTTTTTCTTGATTTCTTTGTTGATGAAGGGATAGTCACTTGGAAGTGCGCTGTTGAAAAGAAGTCGGCCAACTGTTGTTTCAAATACTTTCCCCTCAAATTGAGCGTACTTCTGACTCTCTGTTGGGAGCACTTTGATAAGTGCTCGAAATCCAACCTCGCCAAAGTCTCGTGCTGTAATAGCCGCATTCGGAGATGGGAATATTTTTCCTTCACCTTTTTCTCCGGGAACAACTTTCGTCATCACATACGCACCCAACACGATGTCGAGAAGCTTTTCAGAGACAGTTGCATCACCACTGCCCGGCTTCAAGATATTTTTATTTGCCGCCATAAGCTCTCGCGCTTCGCGCTGCGCCTCTTCTGAAAGCGGAAGGTGTACGGCCATTTGGTCACCGTCGAAGTCCGCATTAAATGCAGAACACACAAGCGGGTGAAGTTGAATAGCGTTTCCCTCAATAAGAATTGGCATAAACGCCTGAATACCAAGGCGGTGAAGCGTTGGCGCACGATTCAAGAGAACGTATTTACCTTGAATAACCTCTTCCAAAATAGCCCACACCTCAGGTGTTTTTTCTTCGATCAATTTGTTTGCGCCACGGATGTTAAAGGCGAGTTCTCGTGCAAGAATCTTTGAAATAACAAACGGTTTGAAAAGTTCAAGTGCCATGTGTTTTGGCAAACCACACTGCTCAAGACGAAGCTGCGGACCAACGACAATTACCGAACGTGCAGAGTAGTCAACACGCTTTCCAAGAAGGTTTTGACGGAAGAGTCCTTGCTTTCCTTTCAGATTGTCTGAGAGTGATTTAAGCTGACGTTTCTGAGTAAGAGACATCGCTGCACCTTGATCGTTACGCGCAGAATTGTCGAACAATGAATCTACCGCTTCTTGTAAAATACGCTTTTCATTTCGCAAGATTACTTCAGGTGCGCCAATTTCAATCAGCTTCTTGAGACGATTGTTTCTATTGATTACACGACGATAAAGGTCATTCACGTCAGATGTCGCATGTCGGCCACCTTCAAGGGCCACCATCGGGCGAAGTCCAGGGGGAATGACAGGGATCACAGTCATAAACATCCACTCAGGTCGAATACCCGAGACAATCATCGCACGGAGAAGCGAGAGTCGTTTCTGTGTTTTTTCTTTTTCTACACTTGGTCCTTTTTCAAGTCTTTCTTCTACTTTTTTTACAAGATCTTCAAGATTAAGGTTTTTGAAAATATTGTGAATTGCCTCAGCGCCAATTTCCGCTTTAAAACACGCGCCATATTTAAGCGAGTACCGGTGATATGTTGGCTCATCAAGCACGTTCCACGGCGCAAGCTCGTCGATTTCTTTCTTTGAGTTAATGAGGAGTTCTTTAAGTCGTTCGAGTGTCTTATCGTCTGTAGTTGCATGTGCTTTTTGCTTGTACTCATTGTCAAGGTTTTTGAGAAGCTGATCTTTTTCTTTTTGATCTACCTCGGTAATGATATAGCCTGCAAAGTACACAACTTTCTCAACATTTTGCGCCTGAAGCCCAAGGATAAGTGCAATACGTGATGGAATATTTTTCAAAAACCAGATATGTGCAACAGGCGATGCAAGCTCAATATGCCCCATGCGCTCACGACGAACGATAGACTTTGTAACCTCTACGCCACATTTGTCACAGATGATTCCTTGATAGCGAATACGTCGATATTTTCCACACGCACATTCATAATCCTTTTCTGGACCAAAGATTCTCTCGTCAAAAAGACCATTTCGTTCGCTCTTACCTGTTCGGTAATTGATTGTCTCCGGTTTTGTTACCTCACCAAACGACCACTCTTTCATAACCTCAGGAGAGGCTACTTTGAGACTGATTGCATCGAAGTCTGTTGTATGTAGTGTTTTCATATAATGTATAAAGATAGATTTTTGTAATAGATATATTATTCACTTTCTTCCATACCATCAGTTTCTTTTGGGGCGAGTCTCTTCAAGTCAACATCAAGACCAAGACCTCGAAGTGTGTTTAGCATCACATTAAATGATGCCGGTGCATTCGGAGCTTTAATCGTTTCACCTTTAATGATCGAGTCAAACGCCTGTGAACGCCCTTGAATATCGTCAGATTTTACCGTGAGCACTTCTCGAAGTATGTGCGATGCACCATAGCCTTCAAGAGCCCACACTTCCATTTCTCCAAATCGCTGTCCTCCTTGTTGCGCTTTTCCACCAAGTGGCTGTTGCGTAATAAGCGAGTACGGACCAATTGAACGCATGTGGATCTTGTCTTCCACCATGTGGTGTAGCTTGAGCACATACATGTATCCAACAGCAATCGCCTGATCAAAGGCTTCACCTGTTTGTCCGTCGAAGAGTTCTACTTTTCCATTTTCTGGATAGCCTGCTTTCACGAGCTCTTCTTTGATTTCTGTTTCTGTTGCGCCTTGAAATGCTGGCACTACTGCTTGGTAACCAAGAGTATTTGCCGCAAGACCTAAGTGCATTTCAAGAATCTGTCCCAGGTTCATACGAGATGGCACACCAAGTGGGGTGAGAATCACGTCAATAGGAGTTCCGTCTGCCATGTATGGCATTTCTTCAACTGGAAGAATTTTTGAGATAACACCTTTGTTTCCATGTCGTCCAGCAAGCTTGTCACCCACTGAAATATTTCGAAGCTGTGCAACTTCAATATGAATACGCTTGATAATACCACTTTCGAGCTGGTCTCCACGGTCTCGTGAGAATACTCGTACTGAAACAATTCGTCCTCGCTTTCCATTTTCAAGTCGGAGTGATGAGTCTTTTACATCACGAGCTTTTTCGCCGAAAATAGATCGGAGTAGTCGCTCTTCTGGAGTGAGCTCTGTCTCACCTTTTGGTGTAATTTTTCCTACCAAAATGTCTCCTGGCGCAACTTCAGCACCAACACGAATGACACCTTCAGCATCGAGGTCTTTCAATTTTGCTTCACCCACATTTGGAATGTCACATGTGGTCACTTCAGGGCCAAGCTTTGTGTCGCGCACATTACATACAAATTCCTCAACGTGAATAGAAGTGAACTTACTATTTTTTACAAGTCGCTCAGAAAGGATGATGGCGTCTTCGTAGTTTGCACCATTCCATGTCATAAACGCCACAAGCACGTTTTGTCCGAGTGCAATTTGACCATTTACTGATGTTGATGTGTCAGCAAGCACATCTCCTTTCTTCACTTTGTCACCCTTTGATACCGTCGGGCGCTGGTGGAACATGTTGAAGCTATTTGTTCGAGAATAGTTTACAAGCGAAAAGGTATGCGTTTCTTTTTTACCTTTAAGTACTACTCTTCGAGCGTCAACTTCTGCCACTTCGCCATCTTCTGGCGCAATGACAAGACGTCCTGTGTATTTTGCGGCCTCTTCCTCCATACCTGTTGCTACAAGCGGCGCTTCAGGTGCCACACATGGACATGCCTGCTTTTGCATGTTTGAACCCATGAGCGCTCGGTTGGCATCATTGTGTTCAAGGAAAGGAATGGTTGATGTCGCAATTGAAAATGCTTGATTTGCAGCTACGTCAATAAAGTCAACTTCTTCACGGGTCACAAGACCTGGAGAAGTACGCACACGAGCCTGTACTTTTTCGTCAAGAATTTTACCTTTATCGTCTACTTTTGCATTTGCATGCGCGATTACATATTTTTCTTCTTCGAGCGCATTCAAGTACACAATGTCTCCGGTTAGTTTTCCACCTTTTACTTTTGCATATGGAGTTTCGATGATACCAAAGTCATTGATACGAGCAAATGTTGAGAGGCGCAAGATAAGACCGATGTTTGGACCTTCGGGTGTATGGATAGGACACACACGGCCATAGTGTGAGGAGTGCACGTCACGCACTTCAAAGCCTGCACGCTCACGGGTGAGCCCGCCCGGACCAAGTGCCGAGAGTGTTCGCAAATGCTCAATCTCACCAAGAATATTGTCTTGGTTCATAAATTGCGAAAGCTGGTTTGTGGTAAAGAACTCTTTGATACGAGCTTGGAGTGGGCGCTGATTAACAACAGTAATAGGAAGTGTTGTCTCAGCTTCAATCACTGACATTCTGTCTTGAATGTTTCGCTTCATTTGGGTCACACCAGTGCGAATCTTTTGTTGAAGCATTTCACCTACATAGCGCACACGTCGAGAACCAAGATGGTCGATATCATCTTCTTCGGCATTTGGAGAATGATTGAGCTCGATGATATGGTTCACAATTCTCGCAAGATCCTGTGCGCTTATCGTTCGTCGCTCAATCTCTTTTCCTTCAAGTGGAAGCTCAAATCGTTTGTTGAACCGGTATCGCCCCACAGATGAAAAGTCGTATCGCTCAGGTGAAAAGAGTGCGTCTACAAATTCTTTTGCATTTTCTGCAGTCGCAAGGTCGCCATCACGAAGGCGTTTGTAAATCTCAATGTATGCCTCATGAGGAGTTTTTGGATCTTTTTCGAGACATGCTTTGATTACTTTTTGTGCATGTTCACTTGGGAAAAGCTCTAGAATTTTTTGATCACTTGCAAGGCCCATTGCGCGCAAGAGTGCGGTCACACCAAACTTACGCTTTTTGTCGATACGCACAAAGACTGTGCCGTCAGTATCAGACTGAAGCTCCACCCAAACACCACGACTTGGGATTATCTTCGCACCAAAGTATCGCTTACCTTTGAGCTCTGCAACGTCAAAGAAAACACCGAAGGATCGAGCAAGCTGTGGCACAATCACACGTTCAACACCGTTTATGATGAATGTTCCATGGCTTGTCATGAGCGGAAAGTCAGCCATAAACACTTCTTGTTCTTTTGAAGAACCGAGGGTTTTATTAAACAGCTTAAAGCGAGCTCGAAGCGGAGCTTCGTAGGTAAGCTTATTATCTTTTGCAAAATATTCGTCGTACTTTGGTTCTGAGAGTTCAAATGACGTAATGTCGAGCTGAAACTTCTTGCCTGAATAGTCAGAAATAGGAGAAAACTCTTTGAAGACTTCTTTAATGCCATCCTTGATAAGCCACTTGTACGAATCAACCTGGTTTGAAACTAAGTCAGGAGTTTCTACAAGCGGTTTTTTGTACTTAGAAAAATGTTTCTTTGGTCGCGGTGTGGTGTCTACATCGCGAAGCGGAAGCCGTGAAGCTTTAGGCATAATAATGCAAAGTTTTTTAAGTTGTAATGGTGTATATACGCAAAACGACAACGCGCAAAAGGCAGTATTCTAGATTTCTGCCTTTGTAAACGTTGTTTGAGCGTATATTTCGTTTTAAATAATGCGCGCAGTACTCACTTGCCGTGACTCATTCGTTACTCTGTATATTACAGGGAGATGGGGGTGGGTGTCAAATAGCTCTATACATAAAAACAAAAGCCGCCGAAGCAGCTTTTGCTTGGGCGACGAAGACGATGGTTTTGGCGGGCTTTATAGGTTACCAACCGTAAAGGCTCCATTAGACAAGAAAAATCTGGTGTCCTCAGGACCGCGTGATGTAAAGAGGATGAAAAAACGGGTAGCAGGATCTGGCCTGTTGTTTGTGTACACAAAGCCTTCCCCCACCAAAACAATTACCGGGGAATCAGCTTGACCGTCTCGAATCTTTTCCAAGGCAGCGCTCCTTGCTGCAATACTTGGAAACCAAGCGATCAACTTTTGTTGTGGTGTATGCACAAGGCTCTCCTCAAGGGCTGGTGGGGCTTAATCAAGTTGATCAAGTGAAAACACGATACTGCAGTATGTGCGCTAAGTCAAATTTGGGCAAAAATTTAGCCCTGCTCCGACGGATCGGAACAGGGCTATTTATCCGCCTCTGGCGGAAGGGCTAAGTCCAAAGGGACTGAAGTCCCGAGGGTCTTAGGATTGAGAACCGACTTGCGACACGGACACGGCGAACGCGAACCCGCCGTCACGACCCCAGATGCCGTCAGGCGCACCGTCGCACGCGCTGAGCCAGCAACCATTTTTGTCACGGTCCACGTTCAGCAAGAGCCGATCGCCGTCGAGGTCTTTGATGGGTTCGTGCATGACAACGATGTGCCACAGACCCATCTGCCCGATCTCCCTGTCCGTGAACTTTAGACGGATGAGGCAGGCTACTTCCGCGTCGAGTGTTGTCAGCTTGTGCCGCGTAGCCAAGTCGCGGATATTCGAGGTACTGCGATCGAGGTCTCCGAAGAGCATATCCTTACCCTTGAGAACGGCGACTTCGGTCGTTACACCACTCGTCGGCTTGAAGGCAGGGGTTCGGAGCACCTCCTTCACATATTCACCCACGCGGAAGCCTTTGCTTTCGAGCCGGGT